>CAZOCV010000156.1:7529-8805 GCA_964578395.1 uncultured Pirellulales bacterium | reverse complement strand
GGCGCACTGAGCAATTCCGATCGCACCTTAACAGCATATTCCTGTTCACCGCGCCGCAGAGTCAATTGCAATCCATCTGGATGTTTCGCGGTCAATAATGCCGTTACAAAGGCGGCATCGCGTCCGCGGCAATCGACGCCGTTGATGGCGTACATCCAGTCGCCCGGCCGCATCCCTGCACGGGCCGCGGGGCCGTCCTGCACCACATCAAAAAGACGGGGATACTCTCCGCGTATTATTAAGTCAATGCCCACGCCCGTGTAAGTGCCCGCCAGACGATCCTGCATGGCCTGATACTGGCGCGGGCTGAGCAAATGAGAATATCCGTCGAGGTTTTCAGTAACATCGTAGCCCCATTCCGTGAGCACCCAGACATCCTCTAGTTGAGAATTCGGCGTCAGGCTCAGCACTTCATCGGCCACATCCAGCATTTGTTTCGTGGTCCATGATTCCTGGGCGTTCGCCAGTTCCGCCCTGAGCCGTTCCAGTTCCTGCGTCAGGGAAATTATCTGCTCCGGAGTAAATTCCAGAGATTCGATAACGACTTGGATCTGCAACGCGGCTTGTAAATGCAGCAGGGCATTATTCGCTACGTTTCGCCATTCCACCGGTTCATAATAATGTTTATCAATCAGATCCAGAACTTCGCTAAGGTGGACACGAGCCTGGGCCGCTGTCGTCGTGCGGGCCTGTGCGATGATACTATCATCCTGGTAGCGGGCCATGACCGCGGTGCGCGCCTCCTGCCATTCATCGGCAAACAAATGCAGCATCGGCCGCCAGAAACGCACGGCCAGCAGGATGCCGACTATCATCAGCCAGGCGATCCGCCGCTGGGCAACGGTTTGGACAGATGGGAAACCTTTATTTTGCGTGTCAGACATTTAAACTCTCTCCCGCCTCATAATGCAACTATACCACGGGAATGAATGAGGGCCAAACGCAACCATCAAAAATAGGACGAAATCCGCGTTTTTCCTTGTTGGCAGGGGGCATCATTGAGGCAAAATCGAATAAACTTATCCAGTTTTCCCAATCGGCACGTCCCTTAACGACAGGAATCGCATGGAGGAAGCAAAACGCTAACCATCTATTTTACATGCAGTTATATGTATTATATCTTATGCAGAATAAATGAAGCTTTATTTGCACGGATAGCACAGCTAGAATCAGCCGCTTATGTAATGAACACCCGATACTTTATTAGAAGGAATTAAAAGATGTCAGATGCGGCCGGCGCAAGGTCAACATTGCGTGTCAAACCCGTGGTCTTGAT
>CAZOCV010000156.1:0-7429 GCA_964578395.1 uncultured Pirellulales bacterium | reverse complement strand
GAAAATAAAATGGCCGAAATGGGCATCGGGCGAGTGGCTTCGGTCATGGGACGCTTTTATGGCATGGACCGTGATCAGCGCTGGGACCGCGTGAAACGCGCTTACGACGCCTTATGTTATGGCAAAGGTCACAAAGCGACAGCCGCACAGGCGGCCATTCAAGCCAGTTACAATAACAACATAACCGATGAATTCATCGAGCCGGCGCTTATCATCGGCAAGGGAGAAACGCCCCTGGCTCTGATCGAAGATGGCGACAGCATTATTTTCTTTAATTTTCGCGGCGACCGCCCGCGGGAGATTACCCGCGCGTTCGTTGACGATGCTTTCAACGGTTTTGACCGCGGCATCAAGCGAAAAGTGTATTACGTTTGCCTGACCCAGTATGATAAAACCATTCCGGCCCCGGTGGCCTTTCCCAAGCCGCCCAAGATGAAAAATATTGTCGGGGCCTACTGGTCCAGCCTGGGCCTTAAGCAGTTCCGCTGCGCCGAGACGGAAAAATATGCCCATGTGACCTTTTTCTTTAATGATTACACCGAGGAACCCTTTCCCGGCGAAGAGCGGCAAATCGTTCCCAGCCCCAAGGTCCGCACCTACGACCTCAAGCCGGAGATGTCCGCCCGTGAAGTGACCGACGTGGTGATGGAGCGGCTGGACAATAACGTATTTGATGTGATGGTCGTGAATTTTGCCAATCCCGACATGGTCGGCCACACGGGCGTGATGGAAGCCGCCGTCAAAGCCGTCGCTACCGTGGATGAATGCGTCGGCCGCATTGTCGATAAGGTGCTCCAACTGGGCGGCGCGCTGGTGATTACCGCCGACCATGGCAACAGCGAGTTGATGGTCGATCCTGAAACGAAGGAGCCTTTCACCGCTCATACCACCGGCGTTGTGCCGCTGATAGTCGTCGATGATGGCTTCAAAAAATGCAAGCTGTGTTCCGGCGGAATCCTTGCCGATGTCATTCCGACCGTTCTGGAGGTTCAGGGATTGCCCAAGCCCAAGGAAATGACAGGGACATCATTAATTGAAAAGCCTTCTTGACGCGGCGCTGATGGCGTCAGCATGAACGCACGTATGGACGTCAAAAATTAAGTTTCCTGTGGGGAATCGGTGACGTCAAACTGGCGTTCGTAGAGCGCGTGATAGAGACCATTTTGCGCCAGTAAGGCGGTGTGCGTGCCGGATTCGACGATGCGGCCTTCGTGGAGGACGAAAATCTGGTCGGCATCCACGACCGAACTGAGGCGGTGGGCGATGATGAACGTGGTGCGGCCGGCGATCAGGCGGCGAAGGGCCTGCTGGATAACCAGTTCGGATTCGGAATCGACCGAGCTGGTCGCTTCATCAAGAATCAGGATGGCGGGATTTTTGAGAAAGGCGCGGGCAATAGTGAGGCGTTGCTTCTGACCGCCGGAGAGGAAGTTGCCGCGCTCGCCGACTTCAGAATCGAAACCCTGGGGCAGGTTTTCAATAAATTCCAGAGCATTGGCCGCACGGGCGGCGGCAATCACTTCGTCATCACCGGCCTGGGGCTTGCCGTAGAGAATATTTTCCCGAATGGTGCCGCTGAACAGGACCGGGTCCTGCAATACCATCCCGATGTGGCTGCGCAGCGAACGCATCTTGAGGGTTCGTACATCATAACCGTCAATCGTCACCCGGCCGGCGGCGACATCGTAAAAACGGGGAATCAGACTGATAATGGTGGATTTGCCGGAGCCGCTGCGGCCGACAAGCGCGACCTTCTGGCCCGGTTCGACGGTAAACGTCAGGTCGTTAATGACGGACTGGCCCGGCTGGTAGGCGAAATGGACGTGCTCGAACTGCACGCGGCCGCGGATATATTCAAGATCGATGGCATCAGGAGTATTGATGGGTTCGGGCGCCAGGTCCATGATTTCATAAATACGATCCACAGCGGCCATGGAGTTGGCGAAGACTACGTTCAGTTCCGAAAACCGCTGCAAAGGCAGGTAGAGCGGGCCAAGAAACCCGATGACCGCGACCAACTCGCCGATGGTCATTTGTAAGTGAATGACACGCCAGCCGGCGAAACAGATAATCACCAGCGGGCAGATGCTCACCAGCGTGCCGGTAATGGCCTGATTCAGGGCCTGAACTTTAATGCGGCGGAGATTAGTGGAAAAAACTTTTTCGGATTCCGTGCGAAATTTTTTGCGTTCCTGACGTTCCTGGCCAAAAGCACGGATAACCAGACTGCCGGAGATTTTTTCGCCGGCACGGCCGCTCATTTCCGCCAGTTCATCCTGAACCTGGCGGGTGGATTGGCGGATTTCTTTGCCGAAATGGCGAAAAATTAAAATATAAACCGCGAATGCCGGCAGCGCCACCAGGGTCGTCGGCACATCAATACTGAATAAAAAAAACAGTATCACAAACAGGGCGACAGCGTCCATCCAGATATTGGTTAGCGCACTGCCGACAAGGTTTTGGGCCAGTTGCACATCGCTAATCAGGCGGGAAATAATTTCCCCGGATTTATTACGGGAAAAAAACGAGGCGGACATCCGCAGAATACGGTAGTACAGATCGCAACGAAGGTTAAACACCGCCCGATGGCCGGCCTTGTCGGCGAAAAGGTGGCGAAGATAGACGCCGGGAACGTAAATCACCAGGAAGATGGCGATCAGACCTCCGGCATAAAAGTAAACTTCATGAAGTTTTTGCGCTGACGTGAGTTCTTTATTGATGAAAACATCATCGATCAGGTAACGGACCACCAGCGGGTACAGCAGGGGAATGGTAAACTTGATGACACCGCCGATGACGGCCAGAATCAAATACTTTATATAGGGGCGAACATAGCCTAAAAAGCGGAAAAAATTACGTCTTTTCTTCGTCATTTTACTGATTATAACTTATTAAGGAACCTTAGCGAAGTACATATTAAACCCCTCTGCAATTCAATGCAGCCATGTCCTGCGGACAGAACCTTTTGAACATAAACAGTTTATTTAGCCAGTTGCTTGCGAATGGATGCAATGCGGTCAACGGTTTCTTTAACTTTGGCGGTGATACCGGCAAAATCGCCGGCCTTGAGCAATTCTTTGGTAATCAGGTTGGAGCCGATTCCCGCGCAGGCGATGCCGGCGGTGAACCACGCCCGTAAATTATCTTCAGCGGGTGAGACGCCGCCGGTGGGCATGATTTCGGTCCAGGGACACGGGCCGCGTACGGCCTTAACAAACTCCGGACCGCCCACCTGTTCGCCGGGGAAGACCTTGCAGATTTCCACGCCGAGTTTATGGGCTTCGTGAATTTCCGTCGCGCTGCCGCAGCCGGGCATGTAGGCTACTTTGTGGCAGTTGCACAAACGGGCGGTATCCGCGTCCAGTACCGGGCCGACCACAAAGTCAGCGCCGGCGGCGATATACATGGCCGCCGTAGGCGCATCCACAACGGAGCCGACGCCCAGCATGGCTTCTGGAAGTTTTTCCGCGCAAAATTCCTGCAAAGCCGTGAAAACGTTAATCGCCCGGTCGCCGCGGTTGGTGAATTCCACCGCTTTGGCTCCTCCGGCGACGCAGGCCTGCACCACCTGCCGGGCAATTTCCACCTGCGGGTGATAAAAAACCGGAACCAGTCCAATTTGCTTCATGGTTACCAGAACATCCAGACGTTTATGCCGAGCCATAGGTTTTACCTCGAAAAATATTCATTTTACGGTCATACGAAGTGATAATTTACCTGTCCATCACGAAAAAGGCAAAAAAATGTTCTGAAAATGGCCAAAGGCTTCAAATGGAGATATTACGCTTGCTAAGTTCACATCTGCTTGCTAAATTTCATATATGAATAATAGATACGTTGTTCCCAATCTAGCCAAAGCCTGTCAAGTGCTGCGGCATGTTGCGCGTCATCCTGATGGTGTAAGCAGCCTGCAACTGGAAGAAACGCTGGATATCGCCCGGACGACCACCTTTCGGATAATGAAAACACTATCCTCTGAGGGTTTTGTGGAAAAGCGCGGCGGTAAATATTACGCCGGGCCGGCGCTGGTGGAACTGGGCCTATGTACGGTTAACACCTTTCAATTACGTGACTTAGCTGTCGATGCTCTGCGGGACTTGACCCAAAAAACACAGGAAACATCACATTTGGCCATTCCCAACGGCTTTTATTCGATGATATTAGAGGTATGTGATTCCCCCAAGCCTGTTCGTGTAGCGTCCCGGCCGGGAACGCTGGTAGCGATGAATTGTTCATCAACCGGGAAGATTTTTCTAGCTTATCTTTTTGCGGAACGTCTCACCGAATTTTTTGCCGAGGGGGTTTTTGAGAAACGCACAGGTTATTCTCAGGTAATTATGGAGGAGATAGAAGCGGAAATCCGGCGTACTCGTGAAAAAGGATATGCTGTTGATAATGAGGAATATTTTGAAGGGGTGCGTTGTCTGGCGGTTCCGGTGAAAAATCGACGCGGCGAAGTGATCGCTGCTATGGGTATTACGGCGACGGTGTCCGGTTTTCCATCAAAATGCGAAGCGGAAATGGCCGCAACCGTGCTTGCCGCAGCCCAAAAGCTTTCAAGCAGACTTTGAGTTTTTTGCAAGAGGGCCTATTAAAGCCCGTAAAGTCACAGGAAAAAGGGAATAAAAAAACGCAAGGTTTGACCTTGCGTTGAGTGTAGCTAAAATAAGGAGTTACAATTAAACTTGAGTTTTTTCCTGGGCAGCAGAGCTATAGTTGCGTCTAAGGGGCTTGACGACCATGCCGCTACGAATGGCTTTCGTCGAGACCTTGATGCGGACGATCTGGCCATCCACCACGGCGCGAACCCGATGGACATTCGGTTTGAATTTACGTTTGGTAATACCGGTGATTTTCCGGCCGACGCCACCAAGATATTTGGCCTTACCGCGGCGGGTAATGCTGCGACCCGCGGAGGTGTGTTTTCCAGTATAAAAGCATACACGCGACATAACTAAACTCCTGACGATATACGAAAACCAGCATTATAACGGGCGATAAAAACATTTCAAGTGTGGATTGTCAGAAAAAACACAAATTTGCAAATTATATAACTCCTTACAGGGCAATGGGATAGGAAAATGCTAATCGTTAAAGAGGTTTTTTTTGCCCCAACAGCAATATCATTAACCAGCAAACGTTACTTAAGCAGAGACCTGCAATGACCGAGCCAAAGGAGTTACAAGAGCAGATACGAGCGTGTCGGCGCGGTGACCCGGAGGCGTTCGCCGGTTTGGCGGCCAGTTATGGGCCGCAGTTGCAACGGTACTTTCTAAGGTCGCTTGGATCGTCGGGACAGGCGGACGACATGTTGCAGACTCTGTTTGTCCGACTTCTGGAAAAAATTAAAGATTACCGTGATGACGGGCGTTTTGAACACTGGTTGTTCCGTATCGCCGCCAACCTGGTGCGTGACGAGCACCGCAAGGTCAAACGGCGGCGGACGCGGGCCTTCAGTGAGATAAGCGATGGCGAAGAGGCTGATGCGCCCTTGCGGCTGGCGGATGACGGTGAAGGGCCGGGCCATCGCCTGGAACAGGCCGAACAGGTGGACCGGCTGCAGGACGCATTGATGCAATTGCCGGAATCGGATCGGCAGGTAATTCTCGCCCGGCATTACGGCGAATTAAGTTTTAAGGAATTGGCCGAGCAATTTCAGATACCGCTGGGCACGGCGCTGGCCAAGGTACATCGCGGCCTGAAAAATCTGAGACGTTTAATGGATGAGGATGACCATGCCAAAAGAAAATCCTGAAAATAATGATGTTCGGCAAACCTGTCGGCGGCTGGGTCTGCAAGATGCGGAAGCGGAGACCATCGCCGCGGATATGCGCGCCGGTGAGGCGCTAATGGAAATGAGCGACCGCGATCTGACGTTAAGCGCCGCGGCAGTGCAGCGAACGCAGCAGCGCATCCGCGCAGAGTTGCGCCGCCGGTCGTGGGTGGTGCGTTTGCAGCGAATAGCGGCGGTAATCGTCATGGCGCTGGTGGCGACGGGGATATGGTATTTGAATCGGTCTTCCGTGAAGCCGTTGGGGCCTGATTTACCGGATGAAATCGCTAAAAGTGATTATAGCCGATGGGACGAAATTTCCTTTTTGAGTTTTGAAGCAACAAGAGTCAATATTGTCGAGCATCAGGTTGATCCCATTGTATTGGCGGAAATTGCGGACATGTTCAGCGATTGCTGGGATGATGAGGACGCCCTCAACACGTCCTCGCAATGGCGAGCAGAATCATTCCTGACCTGAGGTCGTTGAAAGTTTTGCTGGTTAAGAGTGAAGAATAAACCCTTTTTATTTTAAGGAGAACAGTTATGAAGGTGTTATTAAGTTTGTGGATGGCGTTGATGTTAGGTGTGTGTCTTTCCGTACCGCTGTCGGCGCAGGATGTTTCTGGGCCGGATGAAGATGTGGACATGGAGGAGGTGGATGAAGGAGATGTTCCTCCTCCGCCGCAGTTTCCGATGCGTCCGGCGCGAAACCAGATGCGGGATCAGTACCAGCGGCAGCAGCAGCGGCAGGGCGGTCAGGGCATGGATCAGGGCCGGGGCGGACGTGAAGGCAACTGGCGGGTGGAGCCGGAGGAATTACTGGCGTTTTTGCAGCAGCACGAACCTAAAATGGCGGAAAAACTGATGGACTTGCGGCAGGAGGACCCCCAGGCGTTTCTCCGTCAGGTGAATTCCGTAGGCCGTTTGTATCAGCCGGTGATGCGCCAGATGCAATACGATCCAACGATGGGGGAAATCTCCCTAAAGCGTATTCGCACCCAGGTGCAGGCCGAAGATGTGTTGCAGGAGTATGCCAAAGCGACAACGGATGCCGATAAAACGGCTTTACGCAAAAAACTGGAAGGTATTTTGACCACCCAGTTTGACGTGGTTATCGAGCAGCAGGAGCTTTTCATCCAGCGCGGCCAGCAACGCGCCGAGGAGTTACAGAAGGGTGAAGCCGAAGGCGGCGAGGATGAAGCCGCGGCGGCGACGGAAGACACTCGTAAACGCAGACAAGAACGCCGCGACCGTCGTCGCAGCGAGGAGGGCGGCAGGAGAACGATGGATAGAGGACCCGGCGGCATGGGCATGGGGGCCGGTGGTAGGGGCATGGGAGCCGGCGGCAGGGGATGGAGCCGCAATCCGGAAAACATGCAAGCTCGCGTGGAAGAACAAAAGAAGGCCATTGCCTACTGGAAGACCAACCGCGAGGTCATTGTCAAAGAACGGTTGGGCGCTCTGTTGGACGATAAACGTCCTTTCCCCTGGTGAGATACTCAATCCCAAATATCAGCAAGCCCGACGGAGAACCTCCGCCGGGCTTTTTTTTGTCATAACAGAAGCAGCAAGAGATACTTGCGATTGTTCGTCAGGGAAGAAAAACCTCGGAATTGCCTTGTCAGGCAGGCGGGCGGCGGGTAAGGTGTAGGCAAG
>CAZOCV010000155.1:0-8808 GCA_964578395.1 uncultured Pirellulales bacterium | reverse complement strand
GCCGCTGCGGGCGGAGGGTCAAATCGTACCGCTGCTCCTCTTCATCGTGCAGTTCTGGGCTGATAATGCGTTCTCGGGCCATAGGTGGATATTACGGCCTAAGACGGGAATTAGCAATGAATTTTAGCGGCAGCATAAAGGGCCTCCACTTGCGATTTCTGGGTAAACGAACCTTGGGATGCAGCAGAAAGAATCTTGGCCGGGGACGGCCAAGCTACTTGGAATCTTGGGCGAGACGCCCAAGCCACTTAGGAGGGTTGAGCTACGTTATGGGGTGGATTGGCGGAGGCGTTTGGAGAGGCGGACGCTGCACCAGTCTTTGCCGCACATGGTGCAGTGGTCGGTGTCGGCGAGCTTTTTCTCATCGTGCATGCGGCGGGCGGTTTCGGGGTCCAGGGCGAGGTCCAGGTGTTTCTGCCAATCGAGGTCGGCCCGGGCGCGGCTGAGTTCATCATCCCAGTCGCGGGCGCCGGGCAGGCCCAGGGCCACATCGGCGGCGTGGGCGGCGATGCGGTAAGCGATCACGCCCTGGCGGACATCATCGAGGGTCGGTAGGCCCAGGTGTTCCCGGGGCGTCACGTAGCATAAAAAGGATGCGCCGTGGTACGCCGCCGCGGTGGCGCCGATGGCGCTGGTGATGTGGTCGTAGCCGGGGGCGACGTCCGTTACCAGCGGGCCGAGCACGTAGAAGGGAGCGCCGGCGCAGATTTCCTGCTGAATTTTCATGTTATAGGCGATCTGGTTGAAGGGCACATGGCCGGGGCCTTCGACCATGACCTGGCAGCCTTTGTCCCACGCGCGGCGGGTGAGCTCGCCGAGGGTGCGGAGTTCGGCAATCTGGGCCTGGTCGGTGGCGTCGGCCAAACAGCCCGGCCGCAGGCCATCGCCCAGCGAGAAACATACATCGTATTCGGCCATAATGTCGCAGAGGTCATCGAAAACTTCGTAAAAGGGATTTTGCTTGTTGTGATGCTTCATCCACAGAGCCAGCAGCGAGCCGCCGCGGCTGACAATTCCGGCAATACGGCCATCCAATAACGGCAAATGCTCGCGCAGCACACCGGCATGGATGGTGAAGAAATCGACGCCCTGCTCGGCCTGTTTGCGGCAGGTGGCGAGGATGTCGTCATAGGTGAGTTCTTCGATGGGTTTGTGGATAATCATCTCGTACAGCGGCACCGTGCCCAGCGTGACGGGGCTATGCTCGATGAGGTTGCAGCGGCAGCGATCCACGTCGCCGCCGGTGGAAAGGTCCATCACGGCGTCGGCGCCGTATTTCAAGGCGACTTCGAGCTTGTGCAGTTCGGTGATGTCGTCGCTGTCGAGCGGGGAGGCGCCGATGTTGGCGTTGATTTTGGTGGTGACGGCCCGGCCGATGGCGCAGGGGTTGAGCCTGCCGGCCAAATGATTGCGGTTGGCGGGGATGACCAGCCGGCCGGCGGCCAGCTCCTTGCTCATGGCGTCGGCGCTTATCGGCTCACCTTCGGCGGCGCGACGCATGACATCGGTAATCTCACCCTTGCGGGCGGCTTGTAATTGTGTGCTCATAAATAAATTCGCCCCTCGGCTGGCCAGGGGCGCTGTAACCTTTTGCTAAATAACAAGTTAAAAAACCAAACATTGTATTATAACATCCCTGCCTCAAATCGTCAAACATGTCATCATCTTCAATTCGCGGGAAACGGCACAGGCTTTCGTTCAAAAAAATAAATCTTGATATCATAAAACTGCATTTTCTGCTGACATACATGGGTTTCTTTGGCCCAATTAAGTAAATATTCAATGTTTTGTCCCGGATGACATATTATCAGCCAGATACGGTCCTGGTTCATAATCAATTCATCCCATTTTTCTCGATCTGTCGCGACAATATCACGCCCTTTCGTTGGAAATGGGCTTTTAATAAGATCTTTACGCTGAGCGTAATAATCAAATGCATTTGCCTGGTAAAAACAGGCATTGAAAATTAATAAATCGCCAGGCATGGCTGCTTTTTCCAAAGCCGGCACAGCAATGTGCCAATTTTCTTTATCCGTGCGATAAACAGCCTGGATAGTTTCTATGGGATAAACGATAAGTATTAACAATAATGTGATAATGCTGAAATACTTATTATTTATATTCACCAGCGCCCGACCCACGAGCAAATAAAAAGCAAATGCCGCCGGCAACATGTAACGAACGTTAAAAATGGGAGATGATATGTGTGAAACGGCAAAAGGAATCAGCATCGCTCCGCCTAACCACATGCTCAAGAAGACTACGGATTGGGGCTGAGGTATTTTAAATATCCAGGACGCATTTTCCAAAGAAGCAAATAAAGATTTTCTCTTAATGGTTACATCGATTGCTTTTATGGAAAAACACGCCAAAGGAAGCAACATTAACATGAAAGCTCCCAGAATCGCGCTGCGGTTAGCAAAGATTTTAAACACCCAGGCAAGGTCTCCCAACAAAGGTTTTGGGAACCATAAAGGTTGGGATTGGATGTAAGAGAGTTTCTGTACCATGATAAACAACCACGGAGTAAAAGCAGCCACAATAATACCCTGCAAAAGAAGCCAACGTCTCCCTGTAAATGAGATTGTCGCACGATCCCCTAGTAGCACCAGTAAGACATATACATTTTGAACCAGCAGAAAAAACGGTCCGTAAGGTTGAGTATAAAGCATTCCCACCGTTGCCAAAAGATATCCCACCGCCACGGACATACGGAACTGTTGTTGTAATTTCACCAGCAGGGTCATGCTTGCCAATACCAATAATGCCATGAGAGCATGAGGGCGAGCTTCCTGGGCGAAATATATTTGCTGGGCGGATAAAGAAGTTAATATCGTCGCCCACAAAGCGGTACGGCTATCGAACAGATTTTTCCCAAGGATATAAATTAAGGGAATACAGCCCGCACTGAACAACAATGACATGAAACGCATGGAAACCAGAGAGTCACCAAATAACCGTATCCAGCCGTGCAACAAAATATAATGTAATGGCGGATTTGTGCCGGCTTCAATGACACCTTGCATCATTTCGGAGAATGACTTTGTCACTCGTAGAAAGGTTTGCCCTTCGTCCAGCCAAAGACCTTCGGCGCCGATCCCCCACCAGCGCAGCAGTAATCCGGCGATTGTTAAAACCAACACAAGCATAAAGGGTTTAATTTTCATAGTTGATTAAAAATCAGAATAATTCCATACCCCCAAATAATAACGTTTGCACAGAATTTTATCTTCATGGGCAGGTTTGCCCAAATGATGCCGCAGGGCCATCGGCGTGATGGCCCACAGATGCTGCTTCTCCCACATACCCAGTCGCGCCAAAGTAAAAAACGGTTCATAAGGCACCGTAATAATTAATTGTCGCCGGCAGACGCGCTGCAATTCGTTTATGGCCTTTACGGGATCGGGCACATGTTCAAGCACCTGCTGGCATAAAACAATGTCAAACGTTTTGTCGGCAAAGGTAAGTTGCTGCACATCTTCCTGGATAACCTCAGGATGACGGGGTTCATAATCAGCAGCGGTCACCTCATACGTTGCGGACAATCGTTTATAAAAATACAACTCCTGGCAACCGATATCCAGCAACGAATGCGATTGTGGATCCAGATAACGGCGCACATGTTTCCAGCGTTGAGTGCGCAACAAACGATACAATTGCAGTTTTATGTTATAAAGCCAACCAGAGGCCATCATTACTCCTGAACCTGGTGTTGAAGCCGACGTATAAACATCAAACACAATAACCCCAAAACGCCGGGCATAATTATAACCAACAGACGGTAAATAATTGCTCCCGCCAAAATAGTCTCGGGCGACGCCTGCGCCTGGGCAAAAAAGAATAACATGGCGGCTTCATCCGTTCCCATCCCCCCTAGCGTAAAGGGGCACAAGCGAATCAGGCTGAGCAGCGGCGAAACGGAAATGACATAGAGAAATGGAACGTTGGCGTCAACCGCGTCAAGGCACAAGTAAAGCTGCAGATAGGTTATCAGCCAGCCCATAATGGAAAGAATCACTGTTGGCACAAGCAGGCCGTTCTGCAAACAAATATTCTGAACCAGTTTATGCGCACTTACCTTTCCGCGCAATAGGGCATCGACCCTTTGCAGCCATTTTGAAGAACGCAATACCAGCACGGGCAAGACACGCAGAAACAACAAGCCCAACATAGCTGGGATCGCCCCTATAATATATATCCATTCCTTTTGCCAAAGAGCCGCTATAATTCCCAGTACTCCCACGCCAAACAAGGCAACGGCCTTATCCAAAATGCTTATGGAAATCATTCGTTCCTTGACGCCCGACCAGCGATAACCGAAATAGCTTTTGGCCACATCACCGGCGCCGGCCGGTAAAATCAGATTCAATGCCGCACCCACCAGTTGCATGACCATCGCGGGAAACAGACCTAAACGTGAAGAGGGCTGATCGAACAATAGTTTAAAGCGCCAACTTCGCGCTAATATACCAGGAACCCATAAACTTACCGCCGCCACCAGTAAACCTGTATGCGCCGCTTGGAACAAAAGCCCTATTCGGCGAGGCGGCAACCTCCAAAGCAGAATAGCCATGATTCCCAGCGAGACAACAACCTGAAAAATAAATAATTTCGTTTTTGGCGCATGTGCAGCGGTCAGTTTCAGATCGAGAGATTTATTGCCAGGCGTAAGCGCACTCATTCAATCCGCCGTCGCAGTAAAAAGATATCTTTCCGCAATAATTTTATCTGATATGACAAAAAGCAGAATAAAAATGTGGAAAAACCTGACAAAATTAAAAAAATTGTTGTTAGAATCAGCGCAATACGGTCGCCAATAACTTCCCCCAAAAAGAAATAGCAATAACACAAATACATACCCAATCCAAATCCCAGCAAGCACGCTGTTCCGCCAAACGCGCCGAACAACATGATGGGCGCTTCATGAAACCCAAATAACAGATGTGAACGTATTAACCGCCCCGCCTTGAATTTGGAGCGGCGTTTTGCCTGGCCTGGAGCAGGTTTTTCCCATCGCAGCGTCGCGGGAATTTCACTAAATACATAACCGGCCATACAGGCTTTGGAAACAATTTCCAGGTGAATTTCCTTGCCGTTTTCCTCTAACGGCAGAGCACGAATCATATCACCGCGATAGCCGCGTGTCATACCGCTGAGCATGGTAATATTTGAAGGCACGGTCAATCTCAATAGACGATTTCCCAACCAACTGAGCAAAGCCCGTGTAAAAGGAACATTTTCCAGCTTCCCTCCTTGAGCATAAGGAGAAGCAATCACCACATCCGCATCTGAGCGTATCAATTCCTGGTAAAGCTTTTCGATGATATCCGCTCCCCACGTCAAATCAGATTCGGTGGTAATAACGTAACGGCCGCGGGAATGCTCAAATCCATGCCTTAGCGCATAACCGCGCCCCCGGTTATGACTATACCCCAATAAACGTACACTTTCGACGCCCTCCACCGCTTGAGCAGCCAGGTCGCCGGAACCATCCGTACTGCCATCGTTAATCAGCAACAACTCCCACCGAACACTCAATCGCTCTAAGGCGTACCGAAGCTTGGTAATAGATTGAACTATAATAGCCTTCTCATTGTAAAAAGGACTGATTATCGTTAATTCGATGTCATTTTTTAGCATTTTGCGCCAATCACTGTGGTTTTAAGATAATATTAATTACCTTGCGTGGAATTTTAATCATCGGTTTTTACTGGCTCAATACCTAAATAACCTCAATTTATGATAAAATAATCGCCCTTGACGAGGGGTGGGAATATAGTTATGGTTAGCCGATTGATTCTAACTGCTTGTTAGTAAGAGAGTAAGAAATGGCCTCGAAAACGAAAGTCGTTCCGGTATCGCGTTATATCGCCGCGTGCTTTGTCGGCTGGCTGATACCCGGGGGCGGGCACTGGCTGGTGGGGATGCCGCGGCGGGGTTTGTTTATCTTTTTAGGTGTAACGGCGACGCTGGTATTGGGGGTATGGCTGGGTGGAAGCTGGGTTTTGGGCTGGCATATGTCCAAGTTCGCTTGGGCGTGTCAATTGTGTTCGGGTCTGCCGGGATTGATTGGTTCCTGGGTGCATCAAATAGACATCGGCCGGGTGACGGCGGCGGGCATTAATCCTGCTGCATTCGCAAGTTATGGCCGCGGGGTGGATTTCGGCCTGGTGTATTCGGGCATCGCCGGAGGGCTAAATGTATTGGCTATACTGGACATTATCGGCCGGGCGGAAAAAAGCAGCCATCCGGCCGGACCGCTAGCGAGCAGCCCCGCGGAGGGCCGGTAAATGATAAGCATAATAACAACCGCCCTTTTGGGACAAACGCTCGTGGGGCCGCTGGAAGTGCCCACGACGCCTGCGGGACTGTTGTGGGCGCTGCCTATCAGTTTTTTTATCGCCATGGTTTACAAAGCCATCAAGCTGGAGGAGTTTCGGCCGGGGTTGTTCGTGCGGGAAGTGGTCCTGTTGTTTGTAACGATTATCGGTTTTCTGATTATGGTGGGTGTGATTCTGGCCGTTATTGCTCATTTTATCACCCTTTAATCCCCATTTTCACGAGAAAAAGCACCTTGACGATTTTGGCGTTAAGGTCTATAGTTTTTGTTTCGAGTTGCCGAAATGGTAACACGCCGGAGGCGTAGCTCAGTTGGTAGAGCAACGGCCTTTTAAGCCGTGGGTCTTGGGTTCGAGTCCCAACGCCTTCATTTTTGGGGAAGATGGTTTTTTGGCTTTGCCTTATTCACTCTGGCATCACCCTGGGGAATCAGCTAATCATACGTAGAAGCATTTGTGGTTGGGTTTGTGCAATTTGCAGCAGCCGCAGGGTTGATCCAGAAGGGTGATTAACGCCTTGCTCCCAATTACGTACGGCTTGAGGGGAAACATTCAGCAGACTCGCAAACACTGTCTGGCTAACACGCAGTTGCTCGGTCCGCAACTTAATAATCTGCCGAGCGGTAATTGGTTTGACCGCCGGAGCCAGCCGCACTTTCCGAGCCGTCAGACATTTTTCACCACGGAGAGATTTCACGATCTCGTCAGTCCCTTGCAAAATGCCAGAGACGAAGGGATTATCGCTTAATTTTATGTTTTTTCTTGTCTTTGCCATAATTATTCTCAACGTCCTGGTCCAATATTGCTTTAGCTATCCTAAGTTGTTTTTCCTCGGCAGCCGTTAAATTATCCTTAACGTTTTTAGGATACGCCAATACCAAGGCCGTAAAGCCGTATTGTGGGTAATCGGCGTAAACCACACGCCAACCACCGCGTTTTCCCCGTCCTTCACCCTCCAGCCGGATTTTTTGGTAACCTCCGGTTCGGGGGATCAGCTTACCCTTTTCCGCAATAATGTCCTGCTGGAGTTGGTGCAATTGATGGTCGGAAATTTCTCCGGCCTTAATCAACCGTGTAAACGCTTCGGATTCGCGGAACTCCCTTTCCATTGCTAAACTATACTATCGGCTTATATAAAAAGCAAGTTTAAATTTTACCCATTAATGGAGCGCAAGGCCAGATAGAAGGCCGTGCCCGCAATGCAAAGCGTCGGGCCGATGACATAAGCGAGGATTCGGCCGTAAGAGGCATTGAAGTAGCTCATGGACATGGCATAACAGAGGTGGATGGGGCTGATGAGCCAGCCGCAGATAACACCGGCGTAGGCGAGCCGCTGCAATTCGAGTTTGGCCTCCGCGCCGGTGCCGATAAAAACCAGCAACAAGGGAACGGTGGTCGCTACGGCGGGCATACTTAAACCGGTGAGAAAACCGACCAGGCAGGGCAAGATGAAAATAATGACCAGTTCGGGCATGTGTATGGTGCGAAGGAAGTCGGTAATTTCCACCACGGCGGAAGCGGCGTTGAGATTAAGGCGAAACATCAGCGCCCCCAGGACCAGAAGAAAATGATCGATGTTGCAGGTCGTGCGGAAAATTTCTTTAGCGCGCGAGGCGGGCACGTGATAAATGAAAAAAAGGATAAAAATCGAGATTAGAATCCCCACCACCGGCGGCAACCCCAGCGTCACCCATAAAATAGCCGTCAGGATGATGGGCCACAAGGCCTGTAAAAAGGTCTTGATGCTCTCGCGATAGGTGCTTTTTTGCAGGGTTTTATCGCGTGCACCAGGCAAAGATGGCAACAACATGAAGATGGCGCCGCTGATCACCGACACGACTAAAATCACTATATTATAGCGGAATATCTGCCAGGCTGACACCCCCACCAGCCCTTGTATGAGCGGGACGGCGGGGAAAAGCGGCCAGACGGATTCCCATACATGGCGAAAGAAAAAGTTGATCGCCGCCAGACGCGGCGCGGAGACTCCCATCTGTTCGCCGGGTGTTTTGATGAGCGGGGCGCTGAGCATGATGCCGCCCGGGGTGGGCAGCAGACCCATCAGCATGGGGATGGCCGAGAGGGCCAGACGCCGCGAACGAAACAGCCGCTGCATAGCCGGGGCTATACGGTCGGAGAGGCCGACATCCTGCATGATTTTGCCGAGGACATTGACGAAAATCAGCAGGGACGACAGGGTGATCACCAGCCAGGGCGTGGTTTTGCCCAAGCGGTCGTACCAGCCCGCCTGGCCGAAGGCGACCTGCCGCCATTCCTCCGCCAGCGCCGAGCCAAACATTGCCGGGGTGACCTTTAAGAGCACCGCCGCCGTCAAGGCCGCCGTCAGCATGGCGCGGCCCATGCGGACTTTGAGGCGCAGGAGGATGACTAAGAGTATGAGGGAGACGCCTATGACGATGAGGGGGTACATAAGGGAGTGATTTTCAAATTAAAGTTTTATGTTAGCCAC
>CAZOCV010000154.1:728-8836 GCA_964578395.1 uncultured Pirellulales bacterium | reverse complement strand
CCGCGTGCGCTATGGCTACAGTTTCTATACCCACGGCATGAACAAGCTGGATCTGTTGAAACAGGAGCCGGTGGTCTTTGACCGCGTGCATTCCTGGCAGGCCTTACCTCATGCCATTATGGATAAACCCACCGGCCTGAACGCCCTTTTTGGCGATGGCCATGTGAAGTTCGACCAGAACCCGGCGATTTTTGCCGATGAGTTGTGGGATGGCCCGGCACATTTATATTCCCCGGCCCAGATAGGCACATGGTATCAGATCGTGGACCGGATTACGCCCTGAAAAGCTTAAAGGCATTCATCATATCTTGCCCATTGGCAAGCGACCAGCGGGAGCCGTTGGGAGTTCAAGCTTTAGCTTGGCCGTTAACGGTGACGCGGGCTTCCAGCCCGCGATCTTGTTTCGCGTCATAAACATCGTTGGCGATGCGGAAGAACGCGGGCAGGGATGCCCGCGTCACCGCTACCCTTTGAGCAACATGCCCAGAAGGCTGTACTCCGTACAAACATGCTCACGCGAGCGTGAGCATGGCACCCAAATCGCGGCGTCAGGCCTCTGGGGCGGCATTTTGCTTCATCGTTGTCAGCGCCGTTCCGCCAACTTTTTCAGATGCACCATCAATACGGTGATATCGGCGGGATTGATGCCGCTGATGCGGGCGGCCTGGCCCAGGGTCAGGGGCATGACGGCGGTGAGTTTTTCGCGGGCTTCATGGCGCAGATGTTCAATGCGAAAATAGTCCAGATCAGCGGGAAGTTTCATCACTTCGGTTTTTCGCATCCGCTCAATGAGCCTTCGCTGCTTTTCGATATATCCGGCGTAACGAATATCATTAACCACCGTCACAACCGCGCCGCTGTCAAAACGTTCATCGCCGTATTCAGGCAAACAATCCCGCAGCCACTGCTCATCATGCCCCTGCCGCCGCAATACCTGCACGAGCGGCACATCCTCGATGCGCCGGGCGCTTAACTGGTTTTGCAGTTCCGCCATTTGCTGCTGTTTGTGCGTAAACCGTTGCCAGCGCGCATCATCTACCAGCCCCCACTCCCGACCCATCGGCGTCAGGCGGCTGTCGGCATTGTCGCTGCGCAATAACAGCCGGTGCTCGGCGCGAGAGGTGAACATGCGGTAAGGTTCATCAATGCCTCTGGTCACCAAATCATCAATCATCACGCCGATATAGCCCTGGTCGCGCCGCAGGGTGACCGCCTCTCGCTTTTGTGCATACCGGGCGGCATTGACGCCGGCCAGCAAGCCCTGCCCGGCCGCTTCTTCATAACCGCTGGTGCCGTTAATCTGTCCGGCCAGAAACAGTCCCGCCGCCGCCTTGGCCTGCAGCGTCGCCTGAATTTGCAGCGGCGGCACATAATCATATTCAATCGCATACGCCCATTGCAAAATCTCCGCCTGTTCCAGGCCGGCAATGCTGTGCACCATGTCCAACTGCACCTCACGCGGCAGAGACGTGCTGATGCCGTTGGCGTAAATCCAGTTGCTGTCGCGGCCTTCCGGCTCGAGAAACACCTGATGCCGCGTTTTATCGGCGAACCGCACGATCTTGGTCTCGATACTGGGGCAGTAACGCGGACCGATGCTCTGAATCTGGCCGGTATAAAGGGGGGCCTTATCGAGGTTATCTCGAATAAGACGATGGGTCCGAGCGCTGGTCCAGGTAATCCAGCAGGGAACCTGCTCGATATCCAGACGGTCATGCAGAAAACTGAACGGCTGGGGCGGCTCATCGCCGGGCTGCTTTTCCAGTCGGTCAAAGTCGATGGTTTCGGCATTCAGCCGCGGCGGTGTGCCGGTTTTGAGCCGGGCCAGCGTCAAACCGGCCTTTTCCAGACTCGCCGAAAGCGCTGTCGCCGCCGGTTCCCCCAAACGCCCGCCGGGAAATTGTTCCGTTCCGATATGCATCAGGCCGCGCAGGAATGTCCCGGTCGTCAATACCACCGCCGGAGCCTGCAACTCCCGGCCTGATTCACAGCCAACGCCTGTAACCTTTCCCTTTGACGTAAGCAAATCAACAACGGCATCCTCGATTATCGTCAGATTATCCGTCTCCGCCAGCAAACGGCAAATTTCCTGTTGATATAAACGTTTATCCGCCTGGGCGCGGGGAGACTGTACGGCCGGACCTTTACTGCGATTTAATATGCGAAATTGTATCCCCGCCCGGTCAATCGCCACGCCCATCAACCCGCCCAGCGCATCCACCTCGCGGGCAATCTGCCCTTTGGCCAATCCCCCGATAGCCGGATTGCAGCTCATCTGGGCTATGGTGGCCGCACTCAGCGTCACCAATGCCGTCTGCGCCCCCAGTTTCGCGGCGGCATGAGCCGCTTCCACCCCGGCATGTCCCCCGCCAACGACAATAACGTCAAACAATGTTTTCACCCGATTCAGTAATCAAATTTTTTTAAACAGGATCGCTTTCCACTAATCGCCGGGCGGAATCCAGCGTCGTGCAGGCTCGACGCCACTCAGTAACCGCAAATTCTTTCATGCGGCGACGCCTTCCTTTCGAACCCGTTGAAATAACGGACAGTCAACCGTCTCGTAGTCATGCGCCGACACCGGCTTGGCGCTAATACGCCTGTTCAACTCCAGAGATAGTGGATACAGGGCATCCAGGTTACGCTGCAAATCCCGACCAAAATCGATGGGAGCTTTAAGAAGTACAAGCACATCGATATCACTCTCAGGCGTTTCCTCGCCGCGAGCCTGAGAGCCGTATAAAATTACACCTTGAAGGCGAGTTTCATAAACACATTTTAACCGACGTTTTATTTCTTCAAGTAATTGCCTGGTCTCCATAAACGACTCCTTGGCCCTGATTATTTCCGTTGTACCGTTTTATTATACCGGGTTTTCTCCTAAAAACAACCTTGATTGGAGCCGGTTTCAGGTTGGTCTCCCCAGGGCAATGGCTGAGGCAATCGCCAACTGGGCGGTATGGGTAATGCTCACGCTAATCTGCGTTATGCCCATAGCGGCGGCGCGCTCGGCGACGGCGCCGGCCAGCTTTACGTCCGGCCGGCCGGAAGGGCCGTTAATGGTTTCGATATCGGTCCAGGCCGTATCGCCGCTCCAGCCCGTACCCAGCATCTTCATCACCGCTTCTTTTACCGCAAAACGGCCCGCCAGCCGCTCGATGCGG
Source organism: uncultured Pirellulales bacterium (assembly GCA_964578395.1). Lineage (GTDB taxonomy): Bacteria > Planctomycetota > Phycisphaerae > Sedimentisphaerales > SM23-30 > JAFGBA01. Next base: position 5,672 of record CAZOCV010000154.1, on the reverse strand, counting down.
TCCTGATGCCGGGCGCTGTACGCCTGTTCGGCGGGGGTGAACACCCGCTCCAGAAAACGGTCTTCATGACGCTCCAGCATCCGCGCGATGCGCCCGCAATCCACCAAATCAATCCCGTGACATATAACCTGCATTGGGGACGTCATAACCACCATCCTCCCGGCGTGGTTTGGGCTGGCGGCAGCGGACCGCCAATCAGCCACCATAGAAGAATCCCCGCGGCCAACGCCGAAACAATCGCTATCTTGAGAATAATAATACCGCGGCGAAAACGCTGATAAGCTCCCCGGTTCTGCGTCAGATGCATAAGAAACATGATCCGGTTGTTGATGCTCGAATGGCGAAACGACCGGGCTTCAGGGGCTATGCCGTTCAGCAACGCGATGCGCCGCAGGGCGCTGCTCATCACCATGCTGCCGCGCGAGCTAAGGACATCGCCTGCTTCGGGCGACACATCCGGGGTTACGGCATATTCACGCCGAAAGTTCCGTCCCAGGGCGCCGGCCCCGTGAACATCCGCCTGACGCTCGAAACGCCGGGATACCCAGCCAAAAATTTGCAGCCAGGTGAATCCGACGACCAACATGCTCGCGGCCCCCGCGCCCCAGGCCATTTCGTCCGGCCAGTGATAGGCCTCGCTCCAACGAGCGAAACCGGCATCGAGCCAAGTTAACCCCAGGGACAATAGCAGCAGCGATCCGATAACAAACATCGTCAGAAAGCTAATATGATGATGAACGACGTGGCCGGCCTCGTGCCCAAAAACCGCTTCGATTTGCTCATCAGGCATGTTTTCAATCAGGGCGTCGCTGAGCAGAACGTAGCGCACCTTTCCCCATAATCCCATCACGGCGGCGTTGGCGACGGCGCTGTGCGTATCCCACAAAAGTATTTCCCGGTAGCGCAGTTTGAGCGATGAGCCGAAAAATTGCAGTTTTTCTCGTAACGGCCCTTGCGGTAAAGACCGCGTCCGCCAGATGCGCCGCAAGAGCAGCGGCGCCAGGATAAAAATCCCAATGGCCCCCGCCATAACGATCCCTTCACCGGCGAGATACGCCTGATCATCGGTCAGTGAAAAGGGGAGCCGCGGCCATGCTCTCGGCCAGAGAAACGTTACCGCATCCTGTAGAGCAATGATAAGCAAAACCGGCGCTAAAAAAATCATCAGGTGATGGCGCAGTTGAAAGGATAAAAATTGCTTTCGGCTCCAAACGGCTCGAGCACTCAGTCCCTCGGCCAGTTGCGCTGACACCACCCATTCCCGCATGAGCCGGTTCACCGGATAATTCAAGGACCAGCGTCCCACCTGAAGCACCAGAAACGGCAATAATAACATAATCTCGTCGGCCAGAAAAAAACGCCCCAGCCGCCAATGAATGACCACCAGCCGCGTCCAGCCCAAAGGGAACAAAATGGCAATAAAAACGCCCAGCAGAAAAAACTGTTCCAGCGTCCCGAAACGAGCCGGCAAACGCCAGGAGCGCCGATGTGACGGCCCGGCCCTATCAAGCTGAGCGTGCAGCCACCCATTTTCGATGCGAAAAAAGGCCAGGGCGATCAGCACCGCCCCCACGACCGCGGCGATAATCTGGTTGACATCTAAGTCCGCACCCCACCACACCGCGGGGAAAGTCTCTTCCGCCGCCAGTGTCCCGGCCGTTAAGGCCGCAACGATCGCCACTAAAACCGTTATCTGCACCCGTCTGGCCTGCCTTAGCGCATCAGTTCCGTACTGAGCACTTCGATACGGTTTTTCGCGGTTTCCACATTATCGGGATAATTGCTTTCCAGATTTATGGCCAGGCGATAATAATTGATGGCCTGGTTGCGGTCATGGTACTGCTCATCGTAAATCCGGGCGGCCTGGAAACGCGGCGGCAGCGGCGTTTGCGGATCCCACTGCCAAACCCGCTGGTAATATAAAAGCGCCGTGGGATAATCGGACAAATAATGATGGTTGATTTCCGCGATTTGAAACGCCGCATCATCAATCTTGTCGCTGCTGGGATAATTGGTGATTAGTTCATTGAATTTATCGATGGCCTGATAGAGCGTCTTTTTGTTTACACCGAGCATGCCCAGCCCGCCCCGGCCTTCCCTCATGAGCTGCAGACCCTGATTATAAAGCAGATCGGCGTCCGCAATGGCATTGGCGGCGCGAAGTTCCGGCCCGGCAATCTCGGCGATGACCAAAAACGGCCGCTGCGGACCGGCTTTGAGATGCGCCAGTTCCTGCCGCGCCCAGCTCGCCTTGAGCGCATTACCCTGGCTCTCATAAAACTCCACCATCAGTTCCAATTGCTTCTGATAGCTGATGCGATACCGCCCCATCTGCTCGACCAGTTGCACTTCCGTGGTGCGCTGCATATCAGCGCCGCCGGAGACAACCAGCGGGTCCGAAACGGCAATATTACTGTCCGGAGTGCGGACGCAGCCGGCCAACAGCACGAAAACCACTAATCCTGCCGACAAAAGAAAATTGCGGGTCGTTTTCATCATCTAGCTCCTATGCCATTATTTTGTATAACGTCCTTGTCCTGCATCACGACGGCAATCCGCACCCCATAAAGCCGCCTGCGGATAGTATTTGACCCGAAACAAGACCATTTGTCAAACCGGTGAACTTCAATTATTAAAGATTTGTTTGACGTGTTTATACCCGTTTGAAAAGACTCTCCAGACTCCTTAGACCGCTGCAATATACTTCAAATAAAAGAGTTACCTCTCATTCTCCGCCTGCTCCGAGATGCCAATAAAATGCCTAATCTATTGAGACAATTGCCGCTTCTGGCTTAAAAACCACCGGTAAAGCTCTGGATTATTATAAGTTTCCGTCCAGCTATCGTGGCCTGCATCCGGATAAACTGTAAAACGAACCTCCCCTTTACAGGCCTGAAGGGCTTGGACCATGTCCTGGGAACGCTTCAATTCGACCACGTTATCTTTGGCCCCGTGAAAGCGGGTATCCAGTATTAAATTCAATTTCTGGATTCCCGTCCCCGATCAAGTCGAGGACAGGCTCTAAAGAACAAAAGTGCAAAACTCAGGTTTTGGAAATTCTGTCAAGTCTTGCCTTCAACTCACTATGCATCATTGCTAACTCTCCGGACAATCGCGTCACGCTGCTGCCGGCCAGCAATCGTATGCCGCCGGACACAAATGTGCTCGCAATGCCTGCGGCTATCGCCAGTAAAATCAGCGGCGTCATGTAAGACAGAAATTCCGCCGGAACTTCTATGCGCGATTCCTCACGGTTACTATGACGGATTTTGGCTTCCATTGTGCCTGAAACCAGTTCCTGAAACGGCGTGAGCTTGGCGGGTTCGGTAAAAATGCTGTAAACATTCACAAAAACCCAGATAGCAATGCTTATCCCGCCCATGAGCAGAACATACCCAAGTATTTTGCGAACGCTGAAAACCTTAAGGTTCCCTTCGCCCACATGCCCTGAATGGTATTCTTTTTTCAGCATAACCACATCTCCGACCCTGACTACAAACTTTAATCCTTACGTCCAGGACATCACAGCGCCTTTATCCGCAGATAACGCCAGATGGGCGTACTTGCCCAAAGCGCCATGATTGATTCGCGGCGGCCGAGGTTTCCAGGCTTGCCGGCGTTTGGCCAGTTCCGCATCAGGCACTTTTACATCCATACGATTATTCAAAATATCAATTTCAATCATATCGCCGTTTTGCAGCAAACCAATCGGCCCGCCGGACGCCGCCTCCGGGCTGACATGGCCGATGCACGCCCCGCGCGTGCCGCCGCTGAAACGCCCATCGGTTATCAGCGCCACGCTCTCGCCCAGCCCCGCACCCATAATATAGCTGGTCGGGCTAAGCATCTCCTGCATCCCCGGCCCGCCCTTGGGGCCTTCGTAGCGAATCACGACCACATCGCCGGCTTTGACCTTGCCGGCCAGAATGCCTTCGCACGCCTCTTCCTGACTTTCAAAAATTACAGCCGGACCGCTGTGCTTGAGCATTTTGGGATTGACGCCGGCGGTCTTCACCACCGCCCCATCCGGCGCCAGATTGCCGCGTAATATGGCCAAACCGCCGGTCTGCGAATACGCCTGGGCCAGCGGGCGAATACACTGGGTATCTTTTATGCGGGCGTCGGCGATGTTTTCTCCCAGCGTCTTGCCCGTCACTGTCAGGCAGTTCAGTTTCAGCAGCCCATCAATGTGCGAAATTTCCTTCAGAATCGCACTGATGCCGCCGGCGTTATTGACATCCTCAACGTGATACGCGCTCGACGGCGACACTTTGCAGATATTGGGACATTTCCGGGATATGCCATTGATGCGGTCGAGATTATAATTAATTCCCGCTTCACTGGCCAGCGCCAGACCATGCAGCACTGTGTTGGTGGAGCCGCCCATCGCCACATCCAGAGCATAAGCATTATCCAGCGATTCGAGAGTGATGATGTCGCGGGGCTTGATATCCTTCTCCACCAGCATCATGATCTGTTTGGCCGCTTTGCGATATAACTCCTGCCGTTCCTGCGCCACCGCCGGAATCGTTCCGTTGCCCGGCAGCGCCATCCCAATCGCCTCACACAGACAGTTCATACTGTTGGCCGTGAACATGCCGCTGCAACTGCCGCAGGTGGGACAACCGCAATCCTCCAGATCCTTGAGCTGCGACTCACTGATTTTGCCCTGGCTAAATGCCCCCACGCCTTCAAAAATGGTAATCAAATCGGCCGGTTTTCCCGCCGGTGTCTTGCCCGCCAGCATCGGCCCGCCGGATACAAATATCGTCGGGATATTCACCCGCACCGCGGCCATCAGCATTCCCGGCACCACTTTATCGCAGTTGGGAATGCAAATAACGCCGTCAAAGCCATGCGCCCGCAACATGCTCTCCACCGCATCGGCGATCACCTCGCGGCTGGCCAGTGAATACTTCATCCCGGTATGCCCCATGGCAATGC
>CAZOCV010000154.1:0-718 GCA_964578395.1 uncultured Pirellulales bacterium | reverse complement strand
TTCGCGAGAAGGGAGGGAATAGAGCATGCCGGGATGCCCCATCGCTATCCCGTCGCAAATGGCGATGCTGTTAAACTCAAACGGCACGCCTCCGGCCTCACGTACCGCCTGCTTAACCAAATCCCCCACCCGCCGCAGGTGTACATGGCCGGGCACAATATCGGTATAGCTGTTAGCAATCGCTATAAAAGGCTTGCCCATATCCTCATCCCGCACGCCGCACGCCTTTAATAACGCCCGATGGGGCGTCCGCTCAAATCCTTTTTTCACCATATCTGATCGCATGGCCTTCTCCTGCAAAGTCCTTATCCTAAAAACCACATTGTAGAAATCCTATCCATCTTCGTCATGTAAAAACCTTACTACCTAATTCAACCTCCAACGTCAAAGCATAAACTGGGGAAAATTGAATAAATGTGTAAAATGGGTAATTTATCGTTCGCCCCATGCAACATTTTTTCCGATGGCGTTACGGACGTTACCCGCTATAACTTCTTGTTTTTAATAGGGATATCATTTTTTAACATTTCCCGTGTTTCATCAAGACAACATGGCCCCGAATCGTTCCTCAAGTTAAAAACACGCCCCAACGCCGGCTGACCGCCTTAGCTTCTTGATTAAAAACAGGTTATGTCGGCAAAAGAAAAAATCCGGCCCGCGTTGTGCTTTTGGCATTGGCTTTGCCGATAAACGTATCTTGAACGTGGTGCATCCAGGG
>CAZOCV010000153.1:7112-8907 GCA_964578395.1 uncultured Pirellulales bacterium | reverse complement strand
CTGGCGGTGCTGCTGTCGGCGCTGGTGACGGCGGAAATCGCGTATTTAATCAATGGCAATTTGTATCCCAATCCGCTGGTGCATATGACGGGCGGGGCTTTGATGTTCGGGGCGTTCTTTATCGCCACCGACCCGGTGAGCAGCCCGCTGACGCGGTCGGGGCGGATAATCTTCGGCGTGGGCGTGGGCGTGATTACCATGCTGATTCGCCTGATTGGGGGATATCCGGAAGGTTTTATGTACGCGATTTTACTGATGAACTCCGTGACGCCGCTGCTGGATCGCTGGACGCGGCCGACGCCGCAAGGAGGACATGTAAATGTTAGCTGATTTTGTGAAAAAGTCGTGGCTGGTCGTGGCGTCTTCACTGGTATTCGGCTCGCTGGTGGCGGGCGTCTATGGAACACTGGAAGACCGTATCGCGAAAAATGCCGAGGAAAAGCTCAACCGGGAGATGCAGGCGTTATTAACCACGGCGAAAACATTCGAATATGACGCGGAAAAGCAGGTTTATGTCGGCAAGGACGCCGATGGTAAGACGGCGGGATACGCCTTGACGGCGGAAGGTGGCGGTTTTGCCGATAAAATCGGATTACTGATAGCGACGGACGCGGCGGCGGAGCATGTTTTGGGCATTGTCGTGCTCAGCAGCAGCGAAACGCCGGGATTTGGCGACCAGGCCACCAAGCCGGAATTTAAAAATCAGTTTATCGGCGCTCCTACGACGAAACTGGCCGTAGCCAAGGACGGCGACCGCGGCGTGGTCGATGATACTATCATTGCCATTACCGGCGCCACCATCACCAGTGAGGCCGTGGTGAAAATCGTCAATGATGCGGTCATCGCTTTGAAAGAAAAGTTAAAGTAACAGGAAGAATATCGACGGCGGTTATTTTGTCGCGTTGCGGCACCGCCGGTTTAGCATTTACCTTCTATTGCGTGATGATATTATGGCCGAACAGACACCCATGAATCGCAAGACAACCCCCGAAGCCGCGGTTTATTTTTTTCGCGGTCTGTGGGAAGAGAACCCGACGTTTCGCATGATGCTGGGGATGTGCCCGGTTTTGGCGGTGACGGCGGCGCTGCGTCCGGCTTTGACGATGGGGCTGGCGACCCTGTTCGTGCTGGTGTGCTCTAATCTGGTGGTTTCCCTGATGCGACATTTGCTGCTGCCGCACGTGCGCATTTTGATGTTTACACTGACCATCGCCACGTTTGTCACCATCGCGGATCTGCTTTTAAAGGCGTATGTGCCGGATATGAGCGAAGCACTGGGGCCGTATGTCCCGCTGATTATCGTTAATTGCATTATCATCGGCCGGGCGGAAGCCTGCTCGAGCCAGAAAGGTCTGGTCACCAGTTTCTTTGACGCCCTGGGTATGGGGCTGGGCTTTACCGCCAGTCTGTCCCTGATTGCCTGCATACGGGAACTGCTGGCCGACGGGGCGATTTTTGGCATAACGGTGCTGTCGCCGGACTGGTGGACCAAATGGAACGTCATGAAGCTGCCGGCCGGAGCGTTTCTGACGCTGGGTATTCTGCTGGGGCTGAGCAATCACTTTTTCCGCAAGAAATAAAACATGGAAACGTTAGTACATTTAATCGTTATTTTTGTTTCGCTGGCTCTGGTGAACAATCTGGTGCTGGCGAAGTTCCTGGGCATCTGCCCGTACCTGGGCGTATCGCGGCGGGTGGATATGGCCTTCGGCATGGGGTTGGCCGTTACGTTCGTCATGGCCGTCAGCGGCATGGTGACATGGATTGTCAATACGCAGTTGCTCACTCCGCTGGG
>CAZOCV010000153.1:5306-7012 GCA_964578395.1 uncultured Pirellulales bacterium | reverse complement strand
CTGGTCATCTGCATGATGGGCGGCATTCGTGAACGGCTGGAATGGGCCGATGTACCCGACTGCCTTAAAGGGGCGGGCATCACGCTGATTACGGCGGCGATATTGACTCTGGCCTTTATGGGTTTTTCGGGAATGATAAAATAAGGCAAACGAACCACGAATAAGCACGGTTTTTTACGGATTAAAGACAGCAATGCTACTTGATTTAACCTTTAATAGTCTGGCGGCGATAAATGTCAAGGCGACGCTTTATGCCGGCGGGATTTTGCTGGCGATTGGTTTGGCCTTTGCCATCATGTTGTATATTGCCAGTAAAAAACTCAAAATCGAACAGGATCCCGTTGTGGCCGCGATTCTCGGCGTACTGCCGGGCGCCAATTGCGGCGGCTGCGGCCTGGCCGGGTGCAGCGCCTATGCGGAAGCGGTGGCCCAAGACCACGGACTGATGGGCCGCTGCGGGCCGGGCGGCGAGGAATTAGTGCGCAAAATCGGCGCCATCCTCGGCATTGAAGCGGCGGCCTCAGCGCCGCTGCGGGCCGTTGTGCATTGCGGCGCGCGAACCGAAGATAAAATCAATTCCGCCCGTTACCTGGGGGTGCAGAGCTGTACGGAAGCCCAAATGGTTCCCGGCCAGCAGGATTGTCCCTACGGCTGCATGGGCCTGGGCGATTGCGTACGGGCCTGTGAATTTGACGCGATATCCATCATCGACGGCCTGGCGAAAGTAAATTACAGCAAATGCGTCGGCTGCGGCGCATGCGTCAAGGCGTGCCCGCGCCAGATTATTGAATTGATTCCGCTCAAGGATGATCCCACGTTGGTTATCGCCTGTTCCAGCCTCGACAAGGCCAAGGAGGTTCGGGCGTATTGCAAGGTCGGCTGCGTCGGCTGCGGCCTGTGCGCCAAACTGGCGCCGACCGACTTCCAGATGCGGCAAAATCTCGCCGCCATTGATTACGAAAAATACAATCCGCGCGGCGAGGCCTTCGAAAAGGCGGTAAGCAAATGTCCGCGGGCCGCCATGGTCTGGATCGGCGCCAAAGAGCGCACCCAGACGCCGATCATGTAAAATCTGTTCGCCTCAGTACCGCACCATTAAAAGAGAAACTGTGTTTTGCCTGGGAGAAGCGTATGTCTGCAACCGTTGTTTTAGAAAGTGCCATCCCCGGTTATCAGCCGCGACGGGGTAAAGTTCGTGATATTTACGATCTGGGCGATAAGCTGCTGTTTGTGGCTACTGATCGTATCAGCGCGTTTGATGTTATCATGGCCAACGGCATACCCGACAAAGGGGCCATTTTAACGCAACTGTCGCTGTTCTGGTTTGAGTGGCTGGGAAGCACGGTAAAGAATCACCTCATTACGGCCGACGTTGCCCAATTTCCTCCGCCGTTTTGCACTAACGCAGACCAGCTTGCTCAGCGCAGCATGCTGGTGAAAAAAACCAAGGTGTTGCCCGTGGAATGTGTGGTGCGCGGATATCTGGCCGGGTCCGGCTGGAAGGAATATCAGCAAACCCGCCGCATATGCGGCGTGAAGCTCCCCGCCGGCCTGAAACAATGCGATAAACTCCCCCACCCGATTTTCACGCCGGCGACCAAGGCCGACCTCGGCGCACACGATGAAAACATCAGTTTCGAACGTTGTGTGGAAATTCTCGGCGCTGATAAGGCCGCTTATGTCCGCGATGAAAGCATCGACATCTA
>CAZOCV010000153.1:3595-5206 GCA_964578395.1 uncultured Pirellulales bacterium | reverse complement strand
TGGGAGCGGTGCTGTCGGTTTGGATTTTTTTGACCGGCTGCGATCCGGCCGCCTTGAAAGGCAATGGCTCGTACACCGTCAGTTATTATTACACCCAGACCGAGGACAATCTCAGTTTGGCGCTGCGCCGCTATCAGCCCCAAAAACTCAACGCCGAGAAAAATCCCGTCATTCTCTGCCATGGCCTCAGCTACAACCTCATGTTCTGGGATTTGCATGAATCCGTTTCCCTGCCGCGCTATCTGGCGCAAAACGGCTATGATGTCTGGTCGCTTTCCCTGCGCGGGGCGGCCCCCAGCACTCAGCCCGTCGCCAGCGCCCTGCGCAAGCTGGGGCACTTTAACCTGGATGCGGAAGCTTCCAAGCGGGTGCTGGACCGCATCAGGCACATCGCGTTGATAGACTGGTCGGTGGATGATCACATTCGTTACGATGTGCCGGCGGCGATTCGCTTCGTCAAGGAGCAGACCAATTTCCCGCGCGTGCACTGGATCGGCCATTCGATGGGCGGCATGGTCATGTTCGGTTTTTTACAGACGGATCAGGCCCGCGGCGCCGACGACATCAAAAGTTTTGTCGCCGTCGCCACCCCGATGGCGGTGTTTCATCCGCTCAGCAACCCATATCAATTTTTGCTCGAACAGCAGGATGCCATTGCGATTGGGTCAAAAGTAGTGGGCAGCAGTACGCCCGCCGGCGTCGGGGTTATTCTGGGCGATATCGGTTCGCCTACCGATAAGCTGTTTTTCAACAGCGTTAATATCGACGATCTGGTGCTGCGGGAGTTATTCCGCCGCGCCCAGGAGGAAATATCCCCCGGCCAGTTGCGGCAACTGCTGGGTATGGTGCGCACCGAAAGTTTTCTCTCGACGGATAACGCCGTAAATTATACCGCCGGTCTGAATCAGGTCACCACGCCGACTTATTTTCTGGCCGGCAGCGTGGACAATATGGCCACCGCCGCCGCGGTGCAATATGCCTATCGCGCCGTCGGCAGTATGGTCAAGGAATATGACCTCTTCGGCCGCGTCAACGGCCAGCGCAACGATTACGGACACGACGACCTGGTTATCGGCGAAAACGCCGCACGCGAAGTCTATCCGAAAATTTTGGCGTGGCTTGATAATTTCCAGCAAACGCCGTCATTTGGCCCTTTGCCGCTGCAGCCGGATTTTTCCGGGGAACGTCCGTCCGCCGGCCAACCGGAGCGGCAGCCGTGAGTGATGCTCATACCACCCTGGCCCAGTTGAAAGCCATCGTCGCCGATTTTGAAGCCCGGCGCGACTGGAAACAGTTTCATTCCCCCAAAAATCTGGCGATGGGTATTGCCGTGGAAACCGGGGAATTATTGGAGCATTTTCTCTGGCTCGATACCGAACAATCCCGCGAGGTTATCCATGATCCCGCGGTTATGGCCGACGTCCGGGATGAAATGGCCGACGTGTTTGCCTACCTGCTCATGCTGGCCGACGCACTGGATATCGATCTGGCCGACGCCTTTTGCGCCAAGATGGAGCGTAATGAGGCCAAATATCCTGCTAACCAATACCACGGCCGATACAAAATTTAAACATCAAACGTTTCGAGGGGATCATCTTGTGCAAATAAAAA
>CAZOCV010000153.1:0-3495 GCA_964578395.1 uncultured Pirellulales bacterium | reverse complement strand
GCATCGCCCTGGGCAGGCAGGATGCCTTTCCACACCGTGAAGTCATCTATCACGCCGTCCGGCGCGGTGAACTGTGTTTCACCAAAGACATCCGGACTCAACGCCGCCACGGAGGCGTCGATGATGCCGGCGTCAGCAAGCTGCATGGTTCGGGTCGGCACACCGTCAATGTACATGTCAATGGTGTCGGTCCAGCCGTTACATACCACGGTGAGCATGTGCCATTCATTCAGCGTAATCGTTCCCGCAAAACCCTTGTAATTCCAAGCCGTGCCGCTCCAGCCGTGGAGCAGTTCCGGCTCCAGATCGTCATCGATGACAATATAACGCGGCAGCAGATTTTCCGTCGTGCCCGGATCGGTCCAGACATCGCCCACGCCGCCCAGGATAATCTTGGTGGCGGCGGTGGCGGAATTCAGCTTCACCCAGACATTGATGCCATAGCTGTTATGGGTGGAAATATCCGGAGACAGGGTCGGGGAAATCACTTCGGCGTTGACGTCGTTGCCGGCGCCCACGAACGATAAGGCGTTGTCACCGGTGTTGCCGGTATTGCCGCCATTGGCAACCCACTGCGTACCGGTAAACCAGCTACCCAATACGCCGCTGTTGCCCCAGAGGGTGGAGTCGCCCGCTTCAGTGCCGCTGCTTTCATCCAGCCGCCATTCCAGAATCGCTTCGGGAACGGTATCCAGCGGCTGCTGGAAGCTGATGGAATCGAAATACATCGTTGCGGCCGCACTGATTACCAGTTCCATAGTCGTCAGGGCGTTGGGGTCGCCAAGATTGCGTTCCATACGCAACTCGGTCCAGTCGGCAGCCTTCGTCGCACCCGTCACGGTTTCCTGGACGGCGACAACGCCGCCGCTGTCTTTCACGCGAACGGTCAGATCGCCGGTCGGATTGGCGGCATTACCTTTGTACCATAAAACAATGTCCTTGCCGTCCTGAGCGGAATAATCGGGCGTATAAGCCGCGGTTTTGGTGACCGTACCGGCCCCGGCGGTCTGCACACGCAGCGCCTGGGCGCCATCCTGTACCTGGGTAGTTTCCAGGCTGATGGTGCCGGACGTGGTGCTCCAGCGCTGGGCCAGGGCGGTGCTATCGGCGTAGCCTTCGAAATCTTCCGGTATCAAAGTAGCGGATGCGTCAAGCGCGGTTCCCGGATTACTATACAAATATGCCACAGCGCCGGCGTCGAGGGCCTGGGTATAGTACTGGACATCATCGAGATACCCTTTATAAGGACCGGTAACAACCGGCGTCGCACCATCCAAATTCTCTACACGGGCGCCAATGGATAGCGGCACCAATTGAGTTGGCCCGGGCAGATACAGAATATTTGTTTCACCAACCGTATCAGGTGTTTGCACACCTGGAGTAGCCAGGGTAATTCTCTGGCCATCAATGTAATTGGCGCGATTCACGCGGTAATACGTGCGGCCGCCGAGTACTTCGGTTTCACCCGTAGCTTCCACGGTGACAGCCAGTTGGTGCCAGCCGGTGCCGCGCGCCTGATTAACGGTATTACCCAGGAACCAGCCGTACTTCGAATCCGATTCACGAAAACCGCCAAGGCGTAAATCTATACGATATGGATCCGCGCCGCGGTGAAACATCTGCCAACCGGCCTCCTGGTTTCCACCGGTTATGTTGGGATACACTGGATGTGTGCTTCCAAAATTAAGCCACCATTGATTTACCGTGGCCGCATCTTCGTTGACCCAGAACGACAACGTAAAACTGGCATTTACCAGATCCGTCGTATAGGGCAGTTGCAGCCAGTCATCGACGCCATCGAATTGTACGGCGTTGCCGCTGATGCCGGCGGCGCCAAAGACGGGCGTGCCGCCGCCGTTAACGGCCGTGTAGCTTGCGGTGGGTCCGGAATCGGCGGCCTGGGTAGCTCCGGCGGATTCATCGAACTTCCAATGGACCAGAAGTTCGCCCTGGGCAGCGGCTGCTATAACGCTAACTGCCGCCAAAACCAATACTAGATTAACAACTCCTCGTTTCATTGCTTTTCTCCTTAATAAAAACAAGGTTTCCTGTCTCTCTCCAAGGTTCCGTCAACCAGGCGTTCCCACGGAACGCCTGTTGACGGTTACCTGGAAAACACAATTCACGTATTTACTTTTAAGCATGACGACGACGTAAAAACGCCGCGCCGCCTAATGCCAGCACAATCAGCGTCGCCGGTTCGGGTACGGCCGCGCCGGGATTGGCGTACAGATACGCAATTTCATCAGCGCTTAACGCATTGGTGTAATACTGGACCTCGTCAATCAAACCTTTGTACCAGCCATTGGATATAGGTGTTGTGCCATCCATATTCTCTACACGGGCGCCAATGGCTAGCGGCACCAATTGTGTCGGACCAGGCAGATACAGGATATTATCCTCACCAACCACATCAGGTGTTGTAACGCCAGGCGTATCCAGGGTGATTCTCTGGCCATCAACGTAGTTGGCGCGATTCACGCGGTAATATGTGCGGCCGCCGAGTACTTCGGTTACCCCCGTAGCTTCCACGGTGACCACCATATGGTGCCAGCCGGTGTCGCGCGCCAGATTAACGGTATTACCTAGGAACCAGCCGTACTTCGAATCCGTTTCACGATAGCCGCCCAGACGATAATCCAAACGGGGGGCGGAGCTGGAGCCGCGGTGAAACATCTGCCAACCGGCCTCCTGGTTTCCACCGGTTACGTTGGGATACACTGGATGTGTGCTTCCAAAATTAAGCCACCATTGATTTACCGTGGCCGCATCTTCGTTGACCCAGAACGACAACGTAAAACTGGCATTTACCAGATCCGTCGTATAGGGCAGTTGCAGCCAGTCATCGACGCCATCGAATTGTACGGCGTTGCCACTGATGCCAGCGGCGCCAAAGACGGGCGTGCCGCCGCCATTAATGGCCGTATAGATGCCCGATGGCCCGGTATCCGCAGCGGTGGTCGCGCCGGCGGCTTCATCAAACGCCCAGTGCAGCAGCAGGTTCGCCTGCGCCGAACTGCTTAATACGGCCAAAATTCCCATAACCAACACAATTTTCATTAGGTTTTTCATTACATTTTCCTCCAAAAACAAAAAATTACATTTTCCAAACACAACATACATCCGGGCCTGATTTTTGTACCGTTGCCGCCCGGCCAGACAACAGTACATTGTTTTTATGTCCTCCTTTCCAAAACCGTTTTAGAATATTTACTTATTTTCTTATCCATAACGTATCGACTAACTTAAGGCTTTAACAAAGCGACAATATCGTACCAGGTTCCAATCTGTGCCGGTGCGTATAGATGTGTCGGACCGTTCCACAATGCATCATCAAAGAGTTCTTCCCCCTGCTCGAATTTGACATGGCCATCGCCAAACATAGCGTTTAAGCCGGTAGGTTGGCCTTTTTTGCCGTGGGCAATGCCTTCCCATGTATGAATCGGGTCAAACATTATCGGTTTCTGCGCCAATTGATCGATCTTTTTAATGGCA
>CAZOCV010000152.1:7830-8912 GCA_964578395.1 uncultured Pirellulales bacterium | reverse complement strand
TCCAGCGGGTTTCGGCGATAGCGAGATTGTCGGCGGGGATGCCGGCACGGTAAAGCAGGGTGGTGCAAATGTGGGCGCGGCTCATGCAGGTGCCCCAGGGGACGATGCCGTAGATGTCGTAAGTTTCGGCCAAACGCTGGATGGAGGGCCAACCGTTTTGGGTAAGGTAGCTGTTGGCGGCCTGAACCTGGGCGTCGCCGCCGACAATGCTGCGGGCGTTAAGGCGAAGCCAGTCCCAGACGGCCTGGGTTTTAGTCCACATGATTTGCGGGTCGGCGGAGATATTTGGGCCGGCGCCGATATTGTTGAGCAGGCTGGTAATGGTCGAAGATTGGGCGTTGATGTCGGTAACGGACCAAGGGCTGGCCTGGGCGTCGGTGCGGTAGAGGAAATCACCGTTGGAGGCGTAATGGCGAAGACCCTGGTTGATGGTGGGGATAAGCTGGCCGGAGGTTGGGGCGACGAGTTGGAAATTGTTTTGAACGCCATAATCGCGTGCGGCGTAAATATGATCCTGTGAGGCGTGGCCGGGGGCGGAGGCCAGAACGGTGTAATCGAGGGCGTCGGGCAGGCCGGAGATGCTGTAGTAGCCTTGGGCGTTGGTGGTGAGATTGTAGGCGGCGGCGATAGTATCATTGCCGATTTTGACGGTGGCTCCGGCCAGGGGTTGGCCGGTGGTCTGGTCGGTGATGTAGCCGTAAAAGTTGGTGGCCTGGACGGCGGTTGCGGCGGTGAAAATGGCCAAAGCCATGAAAATGGGCCGCCATGATCGCTGATTTAGCATGGTTGAATCTCCCTTGGGGGTTTTCTCCTTGTCTCTCACTCCGTGTGGATAACTTAAGAGTTAATATAGCGGAAAGCGGGGTGAGAATGAAGGAAAAAGTGTGATCCGCCTTAGGCGGAGTGTGAAAAGTGTGAAGCTGTGAAGGTGTGAAAAGTGGATTCAGAGGGGAAGCATGGGGCGGGAAAAGGGGTAAAAGGCGGGCTAGGGTGGGCATAAAAGGTGGTGGGGCTTGTTGTAAAAAGTCCATAATAATATACATGTTGTCCATTTTCTATTGAGAAATGAAAGGTAATAATAA
>CAZOCV010000152.1:2646-7730 GCA_964578395.1 uncultured Pirellulales bacterium | reverse complement strand
TGGTGGTGGTTTCGATTATCGCGCTGCTGGTGAGCATATTGCTGCCGGCACTTAATAGAGCGCGGAGTCAAGCGCAGACTGTGGTATGCGCCGCTAACCTGAAGAATTACGGTTATGCGATGCAGATGTACACGCAGGAAAATGAGGGTTGGATGCCAACGGCGGCCAACTGGCTCTATACTCAGGAAACGATTACTTTGGCGGCGAATTCATATCTGGTTCCCAAATGGTGTATGTGGCATTTCGACGAATTGGAGCCTGATGGTCCCTTGTGGGCATATCTGGAAGGCAAGGATGTGCATATGTGTCCGACGTTTGAAACGCTTTCTCGTTCGAGGGGATGTCCGAATTGTTCCGCAAGCAGTAACATCCCCTTCAATCCGTTTTATAGTTATGCGATGAATGCATGGCTGGGAATGGATTGGGCGAATTACCCGAACAACACGTCGCGGAGTCTTAAAATCAGCAAAGTGGATCGGCCGGCCGAGTGCGTGAGTTTCTCAGAAGAGAATCTATGGACGATTAATATCGCCAACGGCGACGACATTAATTACAGCAATGCGGTGTTAAACGATAATGTGCTTTGGCTGGCGCGCGGGGCGACATTTTATGTGGATAATTTTGCGACTTACCACAATGTGGGTCGCAATGATCTTAACGAGGGTAAGGCGAACGCGGTATTTTTGGATAGCCACGTTGAGCTGATTCGCGGCGAGGCATATGATGAGTCGTATTTAAAGTACGGGCTGCCTTATTCAGGCCATAAGAATCTGGAGCCGAAGTGGTGATGAATGTCGGCCGGGGCAAGTTCGCGGTCGGTTGAAGGATGGCTTAAGATTGTTACATAAGAAATACCGGAAGCCGGACGAATGGTAAAATTGTTCAGAAAGGCCAAGTGTTTTGGTCTTTGTGGTTGGTGTATTTTTTACAAGGATAGTTATTGAGGAGAATGAAGACATGAAAAAGCTAGCGTTAATAATGGTGGTGCTGTTAACGGCGTCAGCGGCGAAGGGCGATTTGGCGGGGTACTGGAAGTTTGATGAGGGCAGCGGTACGGCGGCGGCGGATTCATCAGGGCAGGGGAATCCCGGTGTTTTACAAGCCGCAGACAGCATTAATTATCCGCAATGGGTTGCCGGATATGCCGGCGGCGCTGTGCAGTTCAATGCGACAACGACCAGTGCGGCCAATGCCAACCGTGTGCTGGTGGATATAACGGGGACAGATTTGGCCGCTACTTTAGGCGACGCTTTTACGATTTCCATGTGGGTGAAACGCAGTGAGGAGAATTCGTATCGGCCGCGTCTGATAACGACGGATGCCTACGAAGTGCAGATTGCATCGGATCCTAATGGGACCGCGAGCGATCCGGCGACGCATGACTTTTTCAATTCATCATCGACCAACTGGCAAATTGATATGGGTTACGGCGCCGTGGCTCAGCAGTCGCTGGGCAACTGGTATCATATGGCGATAACCTATGACGGCAATTATTTTCGCAAGTATATCAACGGTCTGGTGGTTTATGCGCAATTGAGTCCCGCAACGGCGCTGCCGGCGGCAACGACGGATCTGGTTTTGGGGTCGATGTCGGATTATAACGGTTATTATATCGGGGCGTTGGATGAAGTGGCGATCTGGTCGGGTGGCTATTTATCCACTTTAGAAGTATGGAATCTGTTCAAGGGGACGGTAACTCCGCTGACAGCACAGGAACGCGGACCGGAAGCCGCCATGACGCTGGTTAAAGAGCGCAACAATGGTGATGCGTGGCTGGACGGTTATGGATGGAAAACATTATGGGATCAGACTTTCGCGTGGGATATTTCGGTGGATTCAGGATATGCCACGTCATGGTGGTCGGGCCAGATGTACGCACCAGGCGACCGGAATGCCACTTACTACAACAAGTGGTATGTACGCAATGAAGCGGACTATTCGACCGTACCGAACGATGTCGATGCTCATGGCGTGATTTGGGTGGATCCGCTGTGGGAAGGTTCGGATCCGAATATGGCCCAGGTGAAAATTGCGGCGTATATTACGCCGGGTTTGGTTCTCGGGCAGCAAAGCTGGGGATTTCAGTTATATCGGCCTGAATTATATAACTGGGAGAACAAGGATTACTTCAAGACGTATGCGCGCATAACCAGTATTAACGGAGCGGGTGCTGAATTTCGGTTGCGTACATACTCATATCCTGACGGCGGTACGCCTTGGTCCAATCCTGAGATTCTAACCTATCTGGGCGAAGTTATAGTGCCTTTAAGCGGAAATGATTGGGAATGGCAAGAATTTAAGTATGCCGTTCCCAAGCCGACGGACGGTTTAAACACGACTCGAGTGTGGTTCGAAGCGGGGATTGTTAACGGCGGATCGGATATGGTGCTGTTTATCGATGAGCTCAATCCGATTTCGGATCAGTCGATAACCTATGGGCTGACGGATTTCAATCATGATTCGGTGGTGTATCGGCAGGATTTGAGCATTTTAGCCGGACAGTGGCTGGATGCCTCACCGGTGCTGGAGCCGCGGGATAGTGGATTGCTGGTCAATGGTGATTTTTATGATGAATTCAGCCTTCTGGATCCAGTGGATGTCAACGCCAAAACCAGCGGGGTTGATCCGACCGGTTGGACATTTGAAGCGGTTGCCCCCACCAGCGGCGAAGCCGGTGTGGCACGGGTAAGCCAGAAAGGCGGAATGAACGGGTTCTTTTCAAGCAGTGTGAATGTTGTAACGCCTATCGGCGGCAATGTAGCGGCATACACGAATGAACCCAATTATGTTTTGGTGCAGACCACAACGGCTACAGCGGTTGCCGGGCACACCTATTATGCCATGGGTTATATCACCACCGACAGCACCGTCAATGGCGTGGATAACTGGGCAGGGTGGAAAGATTTTGTAACGCTGAGCCTGGAAGTAGATGGCGTGGAAGTAGCCAGTTTTGAACGTCCAATGTCGCGTAATCGGTGGCGTCCATTGTATGGCACCTACGTTGCTACGGTTGCTGATGCCGGTAAAGCCCTGACGATGAAGTTTACGTATGAAAATACCAATGTGAACACCGCGTGGCCGGATCCCGGTTATATGTATTTGGGATACGCGTATCTGGGCGATACGATGCCGGACGCCTGGCCGGAAAAGCGTGACAATCTGCTGACCAACGGCGGATTTGAAGATATCGATTGGATGATAGGAACGGCATTGCAGGATGTGTATGATGATCTTGTTGCATCGGATAACTGGGGCGCATGGTTTATCAACGGTGTTCCCACGCCTCCGGGATGGCTATATGAAGTTCCTGCCGGTTTCAACCTGGAGAACGAAGGCGGCTTGTGGGCGTCCGGATTTTACGGGTCGCCGCTGCCGACGCCGGGGATGAATGACATATGCATTTACGCCAGCAGTGATTTGATTCTGGGACAGATTGTCGGCGCCCTCCAAAGCGGCGCCACCTACTATCTGGATATGGCTTGTGGAGTCGTTATTGAACCGACGGAATGGGGATCTTATCAGGCTACGTGGCCGAACCCGGTTCCTGCGTTTCATATTGAGTTATGGCGAATTCCCGCAGGTGTAACTGATCCGGCAACAATTCATACAGGTATCACCACGAGTCAGTCGGGATACGTTAAAATTGCCGAATCCGTAACTAATGCTGTCGGTGATATAAAAGGCGGAGGAGCAACGCCTCCGCCATCGAAATGGCAATTAATGGGGACAACCTATACGGCAACTGCCAGCGATACCAATGTGTATGTGCGGATATATGGCACAAATGAGGTAACCACTACGCTGGGTCATCCCTCGTTTGCTTACAGTGATGTTTATTTGTCCACGACGAAGCGTGTTGTCCCGGGCGGTTCCATTACCTATGAAATTGCTCCGGGATTCCAGTATGAGGTTGAAGGTCCCTATAACTGTTACCATTCTTCTCTCATGGGCCTTGAAGCCATTGAGGCGGATATTGATGGCAACTGTGTGGTTGACTTAGTTGATTACTCAGTTTTGGCCGCGGAATGGCTGGATTATGCGTTTGAAGATATCGTTGAGCCTTAAGAAAGGAAACGTTTAGCGAATTGCTTTAATGATCAGGCGGGAGAAGCGTTGCTTTTCCCGCCTGTTTTTGTGTGTATGGTGAAGGGGGGCGGGGCGAAGGAAAAATGTGGAAAGGGGGGCGGGGGTGTATGGAAGGAAAGGAGGGCGGGGGTTGACAAAGGGGGCATTGAGGGGTATTGAATAGGTTCGGTCCGGCGCGGGGCAGCGGTTTTAGGCCGGAGGTATGGAAGCGCGAGGTTCGCGGAAAACTCAGATATAAGGAGAGCACTAGTGGCCCTGGTAACCAGTAAAAAGATGTTTGAGGCGGCGTATAAGGGCGGATTCGCCGTAGGTGCGTTCAATGTGAATAACATGGAGCAGTTGCAGGCGATTGTGGAGGCGTGCCAGGCGGAGCAGGCGCCGCTGATTCTGCAAATTTCGCGCGGGGCGCGGAAATACGCCAATATCGCCTATCTGAAGGCGCTGATTGACACGGCCGTAAAGCAGTCGGGCAATCTGCCGATTGTGATGCATTTGGACCACGGGGATACGTTCGAGACGTGCAAGCAGTGCGTGGATGACGGGTTTACGTCAGTGATGATTGATGCCTCGCACGATCCGTATGACAAAAACGTGGAAGTAACCAAAAAAGTGGTGGAATACGCCCACAAGCACGGCGTGGTGGTGGAAGCGGAAATCGGGCAGTTGGGCGGCATCGAAGAGGACGTGGTGGGCGTGACGGGCGACGATGTGATGAAGCATGTGACGGATCCGGCCGAAGCGGAGCGGTTCGTCAAAGCGACGGGGTGCGATTCGCTGGCGGTGGCGTGCGGGACCAGCCACGGAGCGTATAAGTTCAAGACTGAGCCGAAGTTAGCGTTTAATGTGCTGGAAGACGTGGCCAAACGGCTGCCGGGCTATCCGCTGGTGATGCACGGGTCAAGCAGTGTGCCGAAGGAATTTACGGACTTGATTAACAAATATGGCGGCAATATGCCCAATTCGATGGGTGTGCCGGAAGAGGCATTGACCAAGGCGTC
>CAZOCV010000152.1:168-2546 GCA_964578395.1 uncultured Pirellulales bacterium | reverse complement strand
AAAATCATTTATGCGAAAGTTGCGCGATTATCCGCTTAATTCCAACTGGGGAAGAGCCGATGAAAATAGTGCCTGAAGATGCATAAGATTCAGGCGAGATGTAACCGAGAGGAAGAGAACTTAACCCAGGGCGAAACCGATTCGCCTGACGAAGAGCAGTTATGGATAAGAAAACGAAAGATGTATTGACTACCGGCCAGGTTGCCAAGATATGCAATGTCGCCCCTCGCACCGTATCAAAATGGTTTGACACAGGTCAATTACGCGGTTATCGGATCCCCGGCAGCAAGGATCGACGGATACCGACGGATCAACTGGTGCGGTTTATGCGGGCGCATAACATGCCGCTGAACGGGCTGGATACGGGAATGGTGCGGATATTGCTGGTGGATGATGACGAAGAGCGCACCGGCCTATTGACGAAAAATCTGGAAAACGACGGGCGTTACGAAGTTCGCACGGCGGAAAGCGCATTTGATGCGGGCGTGGTGGCGGACCAGTTTCGGCCCCATGTTATATTT
The DNA here is from genome assembly GCA_964578395.1 of uncultured Pirellulales bacterium. GTDB lineage: Bacteria > Planctomycetota > Phycisphaerae > Sedimentisphaerales > SM23-30 > JAFGBA01. Next base: position 2,025 of record CAZOCV010000152.1, on the reverse strand, counting down.
ATTGATTTGAATCTGGATATTAACCTGAAGCGGATCTGCGGCCTGGTGCGGGAACAGGCGGAACTGCAGGGCGCCAAGGTGGTGGCCGTGACGGGTAAACTGACGGAGGGTGAAGGTCAGGCGTTATTGCAGCAGGGATTTGATTCGTATTTATGCCGGCCGTTTGAGACGCGGCAGGTGATAGCCTGTATTGATGAGGTTATGAGTTTTATACATTAAAATTAATGGCTCGGTATCGCCTGGAGGCCGATATAACAATCGACAAGGGCGATACACGAGATCCAAATCCAGGGCCGACCGCATACAAAATCGCGTCGGCCCATTTTTTTTAGATGGCTGCTGTGGCGGAAAATGGCGCGGGCAGGATGCCCACGTCACGATACATCGCGGGCAGTGGGCCTGAGGCGGACGCATCACGAATCTTGGGCGGGACGGGCAAGCTGCTTGGGATCACAAGCGAGGACGCTTGTGCTAAGAAATCTTGGGCGGGACGCCCAAGCCACTTACAGCGCGGGCAGGATGCCCGCGTCACGTTGGAAGGCTGGGCGGCGGGAAGATTTTGGTAGCGAAAGGGCGGGGTGGGGCTATAATTCTGTATTTTAGAGGTATAGGGGGTGATTTTGGCGTGATGTCGTTATTGAAGCGAAGCGTGGTTAATAGTTTTCGGCAAGGAGGCTAGGTTGAAGTTTGAAGAATTGGATTTAAAGCCAGAAATCCTCAAGGGATTGCAGGTCATGGGGTATGAGGAATTAACCCCGATACAGGAGCAGACGTTCGGGCCGATACGGGCGGGGCGGGATTTGCTGGCGCGGGCGCAAACGGGGTCGGGCAAGACCAGTGCTTGCGCGGTGCCGCTGGTGGAGCGGGTGGAGCCTGCCCGGCGGGTGGTGCAGGGATTGATATTGGTGCCGACGCGGGAACTGGCGGTGCAGTACGTGGGTGAAATCGCCAAGGTGGCCAAATTTACCGAGGTGGCGCCGTTCGCGGTGTATGGGGGATTTTCGGCGAGCATTCAGCGGTCGAAGCTGGAGCACGGGGTGCATATTCTGGTGGCGACGCCGGGGCGGCTGATTGATTTGCTGTATAACAGTCCGCTGCGTCTGAATGAGGTGCATACGTTCGTATTGGATGAGGCGGACGAGATGCTCAAGATGGGGTTCATCGACGACGTGGAGTTTATCTTGTCGTGCCTGGTGCATGAGCATCAGACGCTTTTGTTTTCGGCGACGATGCCGGAGGAGATTAAGCGGATTACGCGCCAATATCTGCGGGATCCGGTGACGGTGGAGTTAAATCTCGATCAGATTGCGCCGTCAGAACTGGAACACTGGTTTATACAAGTGGAGCCGCGTCATCGTTATGAACGGCTGCTGGAATATTTGCGGCAAGAGAAGCCCAAGCAGGTGATATTGTTTTGCAATTCGCGGATGAAGTGCGAGCGGCTGTATCGGCATTTGCGGGATGATTTTGATTCGGTGGAAATTATACACGGGGGTTTGGAGCAGGCGCGGCGGACATCGCTGTTTAACCGGTTCCGGGGCGAGAAGATCAAGTATATGGTGGCGACCGACGTGGCCAGCCGGGGTCTGGACTTCAGTTATGTCAGCCATGTGATTAATTTTGATTTTCCGGGCGTGGGCGAAGCTTATACGCATCGGACGGGGCGGACGGCGCGCATGGGGCGCAAGGGCAGAGCACTGACGCTGGTGAGCAGGGCGGAACTGCGCGATTTGCGGCATTTGCTGACGAAGAATCATCTTACGGCGCAATGGCTGGGCGAGGCGCCGGATATGGCCTCTTTGCCGCAGGGGCGCGGCGGGGGCGGGCGGCGTCCGGGGGGAGTTCGGCGGCGAAAGA
>CAZOCV010000152.1:0-158 GCA_964578395.1 uncultured Pirellulales bacterium | reverse complement strand
AGAAATCGGCGAGGTAGAACGGCCGCCGTATTCGTCGGCGGGGGCGGTTGGTGCAGCGGCAAAGGGGAAGTGTGAAAAGTGTGAAGAGAATAAAAGTGTGAAAAGCGTGAAGGGCATGCTCACGCGAGCGTGAGCATGGCACCCGGCTGGTTGGTGAT
>CAZOCV010000151.1:5038-8933 GCA_964578395.1 uncultured Pirellulales bacterium | reverse complement strand
CCGTCATAAATAAGGCTTGCATTTTATGATGATTGCCCTATGATACTGGTTTGCGATTTTGGATGATTAGTTACTGATATCAAGGAGTACTCATGGGCAAGCCGCGACGTCGCCGGAAAATCGGCAGCAAAAAAAGACGCAATCGCTGGAAAATCCGGCATCGCAAGTGATTTATATATAATCACTTAAGAATATTTTTGTACCAAACTTTCCCTTACGCATCATGGGCGGTTCAAAAACTATAACACTCGGAGCAATCCGGGTGTTTTTGTCTGCGCAAATATCGAATATCCATAACTTTCTATAAAATAAGGCTTTAAATTACAAATCGTTGTTTTTTTATGTTGTAATGTAAAATAAACTTGACATATTGTATTTTATAGATTACATTATGTATAGATAACATAACATCGTATAATGTCCTTGTATGGAGGTTGTTATGAATCGCGTCCAAAAAATGTCCTGGTTTGTTATCATTATCTTCGGCATCGCTTTGATACTAAGTCTTACGTCCACAATATTCATCTATGTCAGATGTGGCGCCTCCAAAGCATACGCAGGTTTGGCCTTTATGGGCCTGGCGGGCTTGGGAGGGCTGGCCCCGGTAATTTTTCGACGTGATAAAGTAAAAGAAATAGTTGATGAACGCGACCAAGCCATTCAAAAAGTCGCCAGATTAAACTTTTATATCTCCGTGTTTCTACTGGCGGGAATAGGATTTATGGTGCCTTTTTTCATTCTTGGCCCCAAGGCTAAAATATCGGTCAATTGGCTGCCAAATATATGGATGTTTACCTTTCTCATAGCATATATCATCGAAGCGTTATCGATATTGATCCTTTACGGCCGGGATAAAAACGAAACTGATGCAGAAGTACCGACGGAGGTGTCTCCATGAACCGCAATCAAAAAATCGCCATGTTTTCCGTTGTCGTCATTTTATTGAGCATCCTTGCATCAGCAGGCGCGGTTGCACTATTGGCCAAAAAATGGGGATTTCCCCAGGCGCTCACGGGTTTATGCCTGTTGGGATTAATCGGGTTCAGCGGCATGGGATCATCATTGTTTCGGAAACCAAAAGAAACTGTCGATTATGATGAGCGTGATGAAATGATTCATAAGAAAGCAGCCAAAGCCGGGTTCAATATTTCATATGGTTTTTTTGTGGCGGCGTGCATGGCGGCTCATTCCATTGTGGGTACTAAAGGATATGTGCCTGCCTACGTTTTACCATTAATCGTCGCCGGCGGATTTACCACGGTGTTCCTTGTAGGTTCGATTGTTAAGTTGATTGAATATTCCCGGGTGCCGAATCATGACGATGAATGAAGTTAAAAACAACATCCGCCGCCTGCGTTTCGACGCCGGAGAAATGACCCAGCAGCAACTGGCCGACAAGGCCGGCGTCACCCGCCAAACCATTATCGCCATCGAACAGGGTAAATATACGCCTTCGTTACTATTAGCCTTTCGCCTGGCGCGCGTCTTTGGTAAAAACGTCGAAGAGGTATTTGTATTTCAGGATGGCCCCCATAAATGACGAATAATAGCACTACAGCACAACTTTGGCCGAACGAACGCTTTTACGACGGTGAAATCAAAGATGAAAAATGAAAATGCAAAATCACAAATTAAAATGCAAAAAGAGCGATTCCATCTGGAAAATCCGGATGGTGCGTTTTGAACCGACCGCATTGTCTGGCCGGCACATATCCCGTCAAACAACGTTTTGATTTTTGCATTGTCGTTTTGATATTTACTTTTTAATTTTTGATATAACATCATTGACACCATGACGATATCGCACATCCGCGCGCGTTTGCCTGCGCTGTAGTAATAGGAGCGCATAAAAAAGCCCGCCTCTGTTACCAAGCGGGCCTGAATGACTGTAAATCGTCGAACCGCACTTAACTCAAATTCATCGTCATCAGGAATTCGGCGTTGGTGCGGACCTTTTGCAGGCGGCTCTTGAGCAGTTCGACCGCTTCGACCGGGTTCATGTCGCTGAGCACGCGGCGCAGGCGATAGACCAGTTCCAGTTCCTTGGGGTCCATGAGCAGTTCTTCCTTGCGGGTGCCTGAACGGCTGATGTCAATCGCCGGCCAGGTGCGGCGGTCCACCAGGCGGCGGTCCAGATGCAATTCCATGTTGCCGGTGCCCTTGAACTCCTCGAAAATCACTTCGTCCATCTTGCTGCCGGTTTCGATCAGGGCCGTCGCCAAAATCGTCAGCGACCCGCCTTCCTCGATGTTACGAGCAGCGCCGAAAAACTTCTTGGGCTTTTGCAGCGCGTTGGCGTCAACACCACCGGTCAGAATCTTGCCGGAGTGCGGCACTTCGGTATTGTAGGCGCGGGCCAGACGGGTAATCGAATCCAGAAGAATGACCACGTTGTGGCCATATTCGACCAGGCGTTTGGCCTTTTCGATAACCATCTCGGCCACCTGCACGTGCCGGCTGGCGGGTTCGTCGAACGTCGAACTGATGACTTCCACGTCTTCGGCCGTCGCCCGTTCCATTTCGGTCACCTCTTCGGGACGTTCGTCAATCAACAAAATAATCAACTTGACTTCCGGATGGTTCGTGCTGATGGCGTTGGCCATTTTCTGCAGCAGCACCGTTTTGCCGGTGCGCGGCGGTGCGACAATCAAGCCGCGCTGACCTTTGCCGATGGGCGTGACAATATCGACAATCCGCATGTTGATTTCTTCCGGTTTGGTCTCCAGAATCAGCCGCCCTTCCGGATGCAGCGGGGTCAGGTCCTCGAACACCACCTTTTCGGTCAGTGTTTCCGGATCCTCAAAGTTCACCGCTTCGACGCGCAGCAATGCGAAGTACTTTTCCGATTCCTTGGGCGGGCGAATCTGACCGGCGACAATATTGCCGTTGCGCAGACCGAAACGGCGAATCTGCGAAGGTGATACATAAATATCATCCGGGCAGGGCAGATAATTGTAATCCGGGCTGCGCAAAAAGCCGAATCCGTCCGGCAGCAGTTCCAGCACACCTTCGCCATACATCAGGCCATTCTGACGAATTCGCTCCTTGACGATTTTGAAAATCAAGTCCTGCTTTTTCAGACCGGTATATTCCACCAGCCCTTCATCTTTGGCCAGCTTGTGCAGCTCATCCGCCGTCATCCGCTGGAGGTCGGTAATGTGCAATTCGCCCCGCTTGACCTCTTCATACTTGGCGTAGGCCTCGTCGTCGAACGCCTTTTCCGGCGCCTTTTTGGCCGGAGCCTCTTTCTCGCCGGGGGCTTCTTCTTTAGGTTTTTCCTTGCTTACCGCCTCTGTCGCAGGTTCTTCAACAACTTCTGTTTCGTCGTTTTCAAAGTCGAGCACCTCCGTGGCCGCAGAGGATGCTGCTTTCTTGGTCTTTTTCTTGGTGGTTTTCTTGGTACTGGCCTTAGCCATATACATTACTCCTTATTATCATTCCAAACCGATATTTACTTGTCCCATCCGGTCAAAATCAAACCTGTCGCCCTATGCATCCTGGAATCATATGGAAGACCCGGCGTGAAGTCCGACCCGGAATTGGCGTTAATATAATGTCCTGTCGCAATCCCCCAACAATCAGGTTACCCGGTTTTGAGCCAGCCCCAACCTGGGACTACTCATTTTTCCGGCGGCTTATTTGCCCGCACCGAGGAGAATACCTTCTCGACCTGTATGGCCAGCTCGGGGAAACCAGAGTTGTTGCGCACAATATAATCGGACATTTTTATCTTCTTGTCCAGTGAGAATTGCATATTTTCCGCTTTTTTTACCTTTTTTTCGCTAAATCCTCGATTTTTTAGCCGTTTTAAACGTAACAACTCCGGTGTATCCACGAAAACGACAGCATCACAATGTTTTTCCCAGCCGATTTCCAGCAAAAGCGGTATGTCTAA
>CAZOCV010000151.1:0-4938 GCA_964578395.1 uncultured Pirellulales bacterium | reverse complement strand
GTGATTTATCTCATCGGCGTCAATGACAGCGCAACCCAGCCGCGCGAATTCCCGCGAAACCGTACTTTTGCCGGATCCCATACCACCCGTAATGCCGATAACCGGCTTAGCTGTTTGCATTGCTCTGTTTGTTGCACCCCTTGATATTAATCGTAGCTGGCCAGGGCGGCGTTATGATCGGGATATATTTCAAATATCCGATTTAACTGGGTGATGCGAAAAACATCCTGCAGCCCTTCACGGATATTTGCCAGTTTCAGACTCCCCCCGCTCTTTTCAATATACCCTTTCAAACGGTTCAATACGCCCAATGCCCCGCTGCTCATGTATCGTACATGGGTAAAGCACAAGAGCATATGAATCGGCGCCATATCATCGGCGATACTGGTGAGCGATTCCTCAACATGGCTGATGATGCTCTCATCGAGAATTTCTTCCGGCAACAACTCCACGATGGTCACCTTGCCCCGGTTTCGTAATGCGATGGTTGGGATGGCTTCCTGCATGGCCGCTCTCCTGTTTTGAAATTTATACCCGGGACCGGTCGGGTGCGAATACGTAACTATCTATCCGATTTGATGTTAGGGCTATTATAGTATAATTTTATGGCTCTGTCAAGCTTAGAACCGTGCAAATCAAGGAGTAAAAATACCCACTTCAACATCAACCCCCACTAACACATTACGGCAAAATTTCAGATTTTTTCGCCGGGTTTTGTGGTACGGGTGATGCGAAAAGCCCGATTTCCGCGAAATTGTCCAATTTTTCCGGCGAATTTACTCTTACCCTCCACCTGCAAAATCAATTCTGTCTGCGACTCCTTTTTGGTGCGCAGGATATCGCCCGGCTGCAATTCCACCAAATCGGCCACTCGAATGTTGGTTTGCGCCAGATAGGCCCTCATTTTCAATTTCGCCTCACGGATATTTTCCATGATGGACGCCCGGTGTCCGGCCTCATCGCCCTTTCGACGGTAACTAAACCAATCCTGGCTGGTGAGCCGCCCAATCACGGGTTCGATGACGGTATAGGGAAAACACAAACTCATGGAGCCGCTGCGATTGCCCATTTTCAATTCAAAACCAATGACCACGACGACTTCATTCGGAGCCACCACCTGGACTAATTGCGGATTCGATTCACTCTGGATGACCTCCAATTGCACATTAACGACGTTACTCCAGGCTTCGGCGAGTGTCGCCAGTGCCCTATCGAGGATCCGATTGGCGAGCCTCTGTTCGATATGCGTGAGCGGCCGCTGCGGGATGTACAGTTCGGCGTTGCTGCCTCCGAGCATACGGTCGATTACCGGATAAATAATAAGCGGGCTGATTTCGAGGCAAATCTGGCCTTCGAGCGGCGAAACACTTAACAGGGAAAAGGACGTCGGCACGGGCAGAGAATAGGTAAATTCGGCGTAGGTGAGCTGCTCCGTGCTGCGTACTTTGACTTCGATAATGGTTCTGAGGTATCCACTCAGGGCCGCCCCGAAATTACGTGCAAACCGCTCATGCAGTCCTTCCAAAGCTCTCATTTGGTCTTTACTGACACGCTCGGGCCGCTTGAAATCATAGGTACGAATTTCAACCGGCGGTTTTGCACCCGGTGTTGCCCCGCCGGCAGCCGTCTCGGCCGCGGAATTTTCCAATTCCCCGCCGGCTACCGCCTGCAATAGAGCGTCTATTTCATTTTGATCAAGCACATCCGCCATGGGCTGCCCTTAATATTGCGCGCAGTTCATACCTACTCATGTATTATCGGACATAGTCCCCCTGAACTTTAATTCGGGGTGGCCGGAACAGCAGCAGGAATAGTCGGGGTAGTCGGGGTAGTCGGGGCTGAAACTGTTTCTAACCGGTAGGATATGGTTCGGTAGATGGGATTCTCGATGGTCAACTCATTGCGTAAACTATCCGAGATATAATACTCCAACAGGCCGGTATTTAGTTTATCGGTTTCCTCGTTTTCTTTGAGCACAAGGATCAGGTGATAAGGCACATCATCCCGATAGGCTTTAACCGCCGCTGCCGAACCGCGCACATGGATGGGATTGGTCAGCGCCGGTTTGTCAAATTCCTTGGGGTCGATGACTACTTTGGATGTCCAGGGTTTCCGCCCGGCCCGCAAAAGTCCCAGCCGTGGCAGCCGAATCTCGGCGGTTTCCAGGCCGGGCGCCTGCGTCAGCCTGACTTCCATGGGATGTTCGCTGATGGTCACATTCCCGATACGAACCTCGGCCAGCGTCTTCACCGATTGCTTCTGAGCCAGTCGCTGCTGCTCCGCCGTTAGAAAGATAGTTACTTCCTCCGGCTGACTTGGTAAACACATCACCTCCAAAGCATTCGGGACAAGGTTTTCAGCTTTGAGGATATCGTTGTTGGGACGGCTGCGTACTACGATGGGCAGGCTGCGTTTGACAAGGGCGCGTTCGCGCACCCTGATAGCGGGCGGTTCGGCGTCCAAAACATTCAAGACGCCATCTTCCACCGCCACACGTCCGCTTAATATTTCATTCACGACGCCAAAATCATACTCTTGGGTATCCTTCGGCGGCGATGGGATTTCAAATTCCAGGGGTTGCCGATTAAGTGCTTTTTGAATGACCCCGATCGGTCCTTCAACCTGCAAGCGCACGGTTTGCATGCGTTCGGGCATAACGGCTCCGGCGTCGTCGAGAAATTCATAAAATTTATCATTGCGCACCGCGGGCAATACCACGCGGACGTCCACTTCGTCGGTCTGGGTAATTTGCCGTTCGGCCAGCACCCAGATGAAGCCGCTCATTAGCACGACAATGATGAACGTCTTGATTTTGGAGCGCCACATCAAAGAGCCTCCTGTTTAGGTTTGGGCGGAGCGGATACTGGAGGATGGGTGCGTTTTTTCCCCGCCATCAGCGGCATCATCTGATCCATTAACTGCTGGCGTAACTGTTCCACGGTGAGAAACCGTGCCAACTTGCCATCGACCGCGAGGCCGATATTCCCGGTTTCTTCGCTAATGACGACGACGACGGCGTCGCTTTGGCTGCTTAACCCGATAGCCGCCCGGTGCCGTGAGCCTAACGAACGGTCGTACTCGCCGTGTTCGGCCAAGGGAAACTGTACGCCCGCCGCCGCCAGCCGCGACCTGCAAATAATGACGCCCATGTCATGCAGGGGCGAACCGGGCCAAAAGATGGTATGCAGTAAATTGGCGGTAACCTCTGAATCAATTCGAGTTCCCGTGGTAATGAAGTCACCGAGTTTGACTTCCCTTTCCAGAGCCATAAGGGCGCCGACCTGAGTTCGACTGAGGGTCGCGGCCGCATCGACAATCTGTTCGATGACGCCCGCCATTTCCGGCATCGCGTTACGCTTAAAATGCGCCCCACCCAGGCGCATCAGCCCGCGCCTCAGTTCCGGCTGAAATGCCACGGCGGCGATAATTAACAAACCGACGAGGAATTTGCCGTATAAGAAATCGATGCGAGCGAGGCCGAGTCTGTTTTTGAGCAGGGTAATAGCCCAAAAGCCCAGCACGAGGACGATCATACCTTTGAATAACCGCTCGCCGCCCGTTCCGCGCAGGAAGCGAATCACGGAATAAACGACGATCCCGATGAGCAGCCATTCCAGCACGACGGCTTCGGGCCGGTAGTTTTCAAAAATATAATCGAGGTATCGGACAACCGCCTGCCACATGGCTTAGCTCCCATCGAACTCATCGCCTCGAAACGTCTGTCCGAGGTAGGTTTTGCGGACCACGGGATCTTTTATTAATTGTTTCGGCTCGCCACAGGCTAAAACCTTACCTTCGTGGATAATATAAGCCCGATTGACGACTTCGAGCGTGCGTTCGACGTTGTGATCGGTAATGAGGATACTTATGCCGCTGTCCTGAAGACGGTGAATTTCGGCCTGCAAGTCTTCGACGGCAATGGGATCGACGCCGCTGAAAGGCTCATCGAGCAAAATAAGCGACGGGTTGGTGACGAGGGCGCGGGCGATTTCCAGTTTGCGCCGTTCGCCGCCGCTGAGAAAACGCGCCTGCGAATGCCGGACGGTCTGCAGGCCAAACTGTTCGATGAGTTCATCGGCCCGGCGGCGGCGCGTGCGGCGGGTTAAATTCATGGTTTCCAGAATCGCCCAAAGATTCTTTTCGACCGTAAGTCTTTGAAATACACTGGGTTCCTGAGACAGATACCCTATGCCCAGCCGCGCTCGCTTGTACATGGCCAGTTTGGTGATATCCCGGCCTTCGAAGATAACGCTGCCTTCGTCGGGGGTAACCATGCCGATACTCATGCGGAAGGTAGTGGTTTTGCCCGCCCCGTTGCGGCCCAAAAGGCCGACAATTTCACGCTCATGGACGGTGATGGACACCTGATCAACCACCTTGCGGCCGCCGTAGCGTTTCACAAGGTTGCAGGTTTCCAAAAGTAACATGTCCATTATCAGGCCTCCTGCCTGCCAAATCACCGTCGCACGGGCTAAAAATCACTCAACATCGGAATATTAACGACTTTCCGCCGATTTTCCCCTAAAAAAAGCCCGATTACCTTATTTTCTTAAGGTAAATCGGGCCGAATGACTAAATCCGTAAGTACTTGTCTTAACGTGAGATATCGGTAATCTGGACGTCGAGATATTTTTGGCGGTGGCCGGTGCGGCTTTTGGAATTTTTGCGGCGGCGAAACTTCATGGGGTGGACTTTCGGCCCGGCCGCCAAGCTGTTGACCGTAGCGGTGACTTTGGCGCCCTTGAGGTAGGGGCTGCCGATTTTCACGCCCTGGTCGTCGCGGACGAACAAAACCTTGTCAAATTCAATCTGCGTCTGGCCTTCGGCCAAATCGCGGGTTTCAACGCACAGGGCCGTACCCTGCTCCACTTTATACTGCTTGCCGCCGTCTTCGATTATTGCGTACACGTTTATTTCTCCAAGTAATTTACCAAAAAC
>CAZOCV010000150.1:4944-8991 GCA_964578395.1 uncultured Pirellulales bacterium | reverse complement strand
GTGCGGTAGGGGACGAACGAGTTGACCACGCCGTCATGGGTCTGATTGCCAAAAATCGGCAGAGGCTGATCGCCGAGTTTGGCGGAGAAACGCCCCGATGCAGGGGAAAAACACGTCGTAAAATGCAGAACATACGTGCCTTTTTCAGCGACGGGAATTTTCAGCGTTATGGTTTCATCTTTGGCCGCAGGCCGCCACGCGAGCATTGCGCCGCCCGCCCAGAGATTATCGCGCATGAGCTGCCAAGAGGATTTTTCCTGGACGATATCTTCCGCCGAGAAAAACACGGAATTACTGGCGCCGCCGCGAGCGAGAGGCTGCCAGTTATCAGGCAGTTGCAGGTAGCGCACATCTTCGCGGGTGATGGCGACGTTGTCGTCGGTCATGCCGGGACGGGCGTAATGATAGGCGGTGCGGGCGTAGGTGAAGTTCTCGGTTTTGTCGTGCTGCCAGAGTTCCATGTAAAAACGGAACTGGCTTTGGAACGGCATGTTGTCGAGGATGTGCCAGCGCTGGTTGGTGACGAAGCCGCGGTTGGCGGGGCCGTCATTACGGGGCTGGCCCCAGAAGGGCTGGGTAAAAATATCGGGCAGGCTCCAGGCGTAATTATAATAATCTTCGGAGCCGGTGCCGAAGGTGCTGGGCAGGACATCATCGTCGATGAAAATTTTCTCATCGCCTTCGCCCCACCAGTTGCCGCCGGGATGAGGGATGTTATTGGGATTGAGCAGGTAGCAAACGCCGCCGACGAGAACGCCTTTGCCGCTGGCGATGAGATAGGGGATGTCGATAACGATCGGATCAGGACCGGAAACGAGGCCGTGATTCACGCGCCACAGAGCGCGGAAGTGCATGCTGCGGGCTTCGTCCCATTCGTAGGCGATGGGCAGGGCCAGCCCGGTGATGGTAATGTCCTGGTCGCCAAGGTTTTCCAGCAGAATTTTGCAGGAACGGGCAAAGGGCAGGACGTATCGGCAGGTCATCGTACCGTCGGGTTCGACGGTAAAGGGCACGGCGTTAAAAGGATTAATGCCGGGAGCGGCGCCAAAGAAATCGCCGATGGGCGATTGCACCTGGCCATGAGGGGCATCATCGCAGCGAATATGAAGGACCGTTTGGCGCAGCGCCTTGTCAATCTCTTTGGCCCCCACCTTCAGGCTGAGGCGTTCAATGGCACGGGGACCTTCCAGGGCGACAAGCTGCTCTGTTTGGCCGGGTTTGAGGGTGAGGTTCAAGTCGATGGCTTTTTCCGTGGAGCGATAGGTCCAGTTTTTTTGCGGGTCGGCCAAAACGGCGGCGACACGTTCAATATCGGCTTTGCCGGTTTTCAAATCGTTGGGAGTGAACGTGACGACTTGAGCTTGCGGTTCGTAAAGACGAATGTTGATGTGGTAAAAATGAACGTCAGTAAGTGCGCCGCGCCAGATAATGCGGCAGCGCTGCGAAAAAGCAAAGGGGCAATAAGCCGCCCAGCGGTGGCGGAAGGTGTTCATCAGCAGGTCAGGATTGATGCCCGCAGCTTCGAGAAAGGGGCCATAGGGATGGGTAAAGAAATCAAACGCGGGGCCGGCATACTGCGGTTCTTCCGCGTTATCCAGATACATCCTGATTTCGCCTTTCATGGCGGCCGACCAGGTACGAACAATCGCGCCGGGGCCTTTGACGTCGCAAATCAGGTATTCGCCGACGCCGTTTTCGCCGGGAGCCGTGACGACGCCTTCAAAACCGGGCAGCGGCTCGCCGCCAAAACCATCATGGTTGGCGAACCAGTTCGGGCCGCCGGGGAGATTGCTGCGCCGGTCATACGACGAAAACTGGACGGTTTTATATCCCGGCTGGGGGAAATAGCTCAGGGTATGCATGTCTATCATTTCATTGACCAGTGTTGCGGTGGTAATGGGTTCCGCACCGGCAAAGGTCAGGCAGAAGGCGAGCATAAGCGTAGATGCAATGATTAAACTGGTTTTACGAGGCATGTATAAATCTCCTGTAATAGCCACAACTTAGCGCAATTTTGGTTTACTATGGTTAACTTAACGGGTAAGGGATAAAAGCGGTTTGGGGATGGCTTCTTCCCATGTCATAGTTTTATTCAAACGGTTTCGGTGTCGTTTTCCGATTTATTTGTATCGTTTTTGTTGGCGGACGGCTCCGCCAGGGCGGTTTTTTCAATGATTTCGATGCGTTTTTCCGCCTGATTGAGTTTTTCCTGACAAAAACGAAGTAATTTCATGCAGGATTCGTATTTTTCCACACTTTCATCGAGGCCGATTTTCCCTTCTTCGACTTCGGCGACGATTTTTTCAATCATCTTCAAGGCTTGTTCGAATGTCTGCGGCGTTTTATTATCGGCCGGCATGGTTAACTTTCCGGTTTTTCAGGCTCAGTCACTACCCGACTGGTCACTATGATACGGCCGGCCAACTCGGTGGTCAAGATGTCATCACAAGCGGGTAAATTATTGGCGGTGATGAGGTTGGCGTTTTTTTGCCGACGGGTGATGGAGTAGCCGCGTTTGAGGATGGCCTTGGGATTGACGTTTTCGGCGCGTTGGTGCTGGTGCTGAACCGATACCGATAGATTCATAAGTTCTTGTTTAATCGTTTGTTGCAAGCGTTTTCGCTGCTCCAGAAGATTAGCTTGATAAAGAGGCAAGCGTCGTTGCGGCGAGGCGGCCAGACAAATCTGGCGAACATCATGCAAGTGATGTGACCGCTGTAACAGTTTGTTGCAAATAGTGTTATGCAGTAAATGCGTCTGGTTTTGCAGTTGCATCCGGGCATCGGCGACCGCGCGGTGCGGCTCAATGCGGCGTAGGATTTGCCAGGCCTGCTGAAGGCGGTTTCTGGACCCGCGGCGGTAATCGCTTAAAAGTCGGGCCAGACGCAGGCGATGTTCGTTGATGACCCGGCGGCGAGCGGCTATAGGTTCCCCCGGGCGGGTCAGGACGGGGCGCGAGGCCAAACGTTCGAGTTTTTCCCCGGCGTATCCGAGATTTTTATTTATGGCGCGTCTGATTTGCCGGAGGTATTTTTCGATGAGTTCCAGCATTTCATCACGCATGGGGACGGCAAGGACGGCCGCAGCGGTGGGGGTGGCAGCGCGAACATCGGCGACGAGGTCGGCGATGCTGACGTCGCCTTCGTGGCCGACGGCGCTGATGACGGGGATGGCGGAGGCGAAGATGGCGCGGGCGACGATTTCCTCATTAAACGGCCAGAGGTCTTCGAGGCTGCCGCCGCCGCGACCGACGATAATGACGTCGATGCCGCCAAGCTGCGTGTGCCGGCGGTTGATGTCTTTTAGCGCTGCGGCAATCTGGCCGGCGGCGGCGTCACCCTGAACGGCGACGGGGTAAAGGAGCTTGCGGACGCCGGGCATACGCTGGTTGAGGGTGCGGACAATATCCTGTATGGCCTGGCCGTCGGGACTGGTGACGATGGCGATGGTGTCGGGGAAGGCTGGCAGCGGTTTTTTGCGGTCTTGGGCAAACAGGCCCTCTTTTTGCAGTTTTTCCTTGAGCTGCTGGAAGGCCAGTTCCAGGGCGCCCAGGCCGGCGGGGTCGAGTTTTTCGATGATAAAGGTGATTTTGCCGCGCGGTTCATAATATTCGATATAGCCGGTGGCGATGACGGCCATGCCGTCGGCCGGGCGGAACTTCAGGCGGGTGATGGCGGAGCGCCACATGGCGGCCTCGATGGCGGCGTTTTCATCCTTGAGCGTCGGGTAGGCGTGGCCGTTGCGGCCGATGGACCAGCCCGACAGTTCCCCGCGAACCGTGATTTTGGCCGGCACAGAGGCGCTCAGCGCCAGTTTTATCATGCGGTTCAGTTCGCTGATGGAATAAATCCGCGGCGGGGCGGGTTTGGCCTTGGCCGCAGGAGCTGGCGCCGCCGGCGATTGAGCCGATTCGAGCGGCGGAGAATTAAAAAAAGATGGCTCCCGCTGAAAACGCTGCGGCGTTGGCTCATCGTCGTTAAATGAAAATTTACCTTGTGACATGGGGGTATTTTAGCGGCCGGCGCCACAGATTACAAACCACGAAAA
>CAZOCV010000150.1:2914-4844 GCA_964578395.1 uncultured Pirellulales bacterium | reverse complement strand
GGTATTGCCGGAATATGGTCGTAAGGCATCACATGGCAAATAGTTGCATCGCGCTAATTCCGCGGCTTTTCTGTTATTCAACATTGATTCAGCGGATGCCGCACGTTAAAGATGACCCCGATCCGCGGGTTTGTATCCATCCAAGGTCGGGATTCATATAAATATCGCATCTTGTTCGGCAGCCTTTGTTTTGTGGACGAAATTAGTGTTAAACCGTCCCGCCGGGGTTTTGGCGAGCCGCCAATTCTTCGCGGAAAGAAGTTTCTTAAAAAGCATCCAGCGACTGGTATATCTGTGTTGGCTGGCTAAGCTAACCCAGTCCATTGGTTGATGTCAGCAGCCCAAAGAAGAGGTTTTCATAAAATATTCTGTGATATTAAGGTTGTTCCAAATGCAGCATATTTGGAAAATAATCCTCTTTTCAGTTGCAGCATATATTCAAGAGATCGAAAGCGAAAACACGCTCGCCAATCAGGAACGCGGCAAGGAATGGGAATACCGCGTCTTTGCCGTCAACAAAGCCGGCGAAGGTGAACCAAGTAATACCGTAATGACGGTACTGTAAAAGCAATTGCCGTCGAATCGTCTCATTGTAACAGTGCCATTATCGGCTAAAACACGAAAGGATTTTGCTATGAAACAACGCATTTGTCAGTTCGCTTTGTTGGGGATTTTCCTATTTATTGCCGCAAACACGAGTGGTTGTGCATTTGGCGATCGGCACGTAGCATTGCAATATAAAACACCTGAGGGCGAAGCAAGCCCACAGAAAATTGCACAATCTAAGACAGTTGCCGTCCTTAAGTTTAAAGACCTTCGTCAAGTCAAAGAGATAGGGGAAGTCAGAAATGGCTATGGCATGAAAACAGCCAAAGTAATTTCAAATGAAGAAGACTTAGGTGGATGGGTAGCCAACGCTTTTTGTTTGGAACTAGAGAATCGTGGTTTCACTGTAAAGAAGTTTGATGATCATGTTCCTCCAGGTTATGATTTGTCTTTATCTGGTTCCATAAACGAATGCTATACAGCAATAAAGATTGGGTTCTGGAAAAGCGATGTTACAACTACAACTCGAGCATCAGTTATATTGCTGAAAGACGGTGTTCCTACTCTTAATAAAGAATATAAAGGCATGATCAAGCCGTTCATGTCTTCAGTTGATGCAGATATGTATGGTGATGCTACTGAAGCTTCGCTTCATGACTTAATTGGTAAGGCAATGCCTGATATTGTCATGAGTGCAATGGAGTGAGGCGCAGCAATGCAAAAGAATATGTTTTGGTTGATAATCTGTATTTCTTTTATTTTCATGTTTATGACTGTTGGGTGCACCCAGTGGAAAAGCGAACGAGTATCTCATGCTGTTTGGGAAGGTGAACATGCATCATCGAGGTTAATAAATCCGGAGGCCATCTTATTTCATACAACCATTCTTGGATATGGCAAACAAGATGAAAAAGTACAAAGATACGTAGAGAACTTCAAGTATAGAGCGGCCCATTCAATTCCCAAGGATCAAGTTATTCTCTATGGTGATTGCGGAATCCTTGCTTGTTATGGTAACGATGTCGAAACTGCAAGAAGTAGTCTTAGTCATGCCTTAGTATTTGCTACCAAAATAACTGAGGCAGGGGAAACGGAAAAGAAGACTACGAGCCTTCAAGGAAAAGAGGGTATGAAGGAATTCAAGGGAGAGCCGTATGAAATAGCTTTGGTTTATTTCTATCGTGGGTTAGTTTTTCTGGCGGATGGAGATGCTGAAAATGCTCGCGCCTGCTTCAAGAATGCTTCCTTATGCGATTTCCGAGCATCTGGCAAAGAACGAAGGGGAGACTGGTTGTCCTTTGACTTATTGAATTACTATTCTGCAAAAATGCTTGGGCATAGTGACGCGGACGATATGTGCAAATATATCTGTCAGCGTTATGAA
>CAZOCV010000150.1:0-2904 GCA_964578395.1 uncultured Pirellulales bacterium | reverse complement strand
TTGTTGCTATAGGTACGCCCCCGCAAAAACTAAGCGGTGATCAGCTTACTCGGCAAGGGTTAGAGTATGTTCGAACTGAAAGTTGCATTTCAAGCGTATTCATTAGTGGTGAAGGACAAGACCAAGGCGATGAGATTGCTGAATCAGATGATGTCTATGTGCAAGCTGTTACACATGGGCAACGTAATATGGATGAGATTTTAGCAAAAAAAGCTAAAGATAAGAAATCGCGACAGGATATTGGTGAAACCATGCTTGCAGTTGGTGGTGCATCAGGTGGATTAATTGGTTTGTCAGTAGCTGTAGTGGGTGATTTGATTAGCAATTCAGCAAAATCCATCGATCCGACAGCTGATGTCAGGCAGTTGCAGACTGTCCCATCTAAGTTATTTTTGTGGTATGGGGAAAGACCTACTTCAGGGAAGATCGTAACTATTACGCTTCGGGGACATGATCAATATCCGGTTGCTATGTCAAAGCTTGTTGTTCCTGAAAAGCAAGGTCCACTAGTTGCAGTTGCTTATTTTCCATATTAATATAAGGTGATAAAGAATATGAAAAATCACATTTGTCTTGTTAATTGGTTTGTCTTCATGGGTTTACTTTTTGTAGGCTGCTACAATACTACGCGCGTTGATAACTCTCGGGGAAGGCCTACACATTACGAGGACCCCGCAAGTTCCGGCACTGTAGCAGGTGTTGGTATAGAATCGCAGGATATTGTCAGTGTTACGGACAGAATGATGCGTGATATTCTGGCAACTCCATCGGTAGCCAGCCGGTCGAAAACTCCCAGGGTTGTAATGGATTCAAGCTACTTTCGTAATGAGAGCTCATCTATTATTAATAAAAATCTTTTAACGGATCGATTACGTACAGAACTAAATCGGGCGGCTGCGGGAAGATTGATTTTTTTGGCAAGGCATCATGCGGATATGACCGAGAAAGAACGGCTGTTGGAAGAAGAAGACTTTGTTACTGAAGGTACTCAAGGCGAAACAAAAGCTGCCTTGGGTTATGATTATCGATTGGGGGGTCGAATAGCTTCGTTGGATGCGGTCAACTCAAAAACAGGTGTCATGTCAAGATATCACCAAATAACGTTCGAACTCATCGAGCGGGGGACGGGCGTTATTGTCTGGAGCGATAACTATGAGTTCAAAAAATCGGCCCAAGATGACATCATTTATAGATAGGAGATTATATCCATGAATATAAAAACGGTTAGAATGGTTTTTATCAGTTTGATTGCCTTTGTATTGTGCGCTGGTTGCCAGACTCAAATCTATGAGGGTGCGGGGCCGGGAGTTCATGTTGATGATTCAAGGGCGCCGCAAGCGGGGATACGGTACAACACGGTGGTCATTGTTGACAAATCGCTGGAGAATTGGGATGGCAAGCTCTACGATCCGGAGTGGTCGTCAATTTTTGACCCATTTGGTCCTAAGGATAAGACAAAGCGTGCCAAAATCGCTGTGGAGAAAACAAATTCTCGGCGAGCCCCATCTGAAGGACCTACTGCCTGGCAACGGGTGCATTTGCCGCCGCAGTCCGTGGCCACCTATAAAGAGTTTTCCACTAAAATTCAGGACATTAACTATTATTACGTAGAAATACGAGAGGGCAGATAAAATGAGAAAAAACATTTTTTTACAGCTATTATGCTGTGTGTTAGTTGGGTTCTTTAGCACGGGTTGTATCGACATTAAAGATATAAACACCCAGTATCTGGAGGAGGAAACCCCGCCCGGTACGGTGCCGCCACCACCAGAAAGCACCCCAAAGGTAGATACGGAAAGTCAGCCATCCATCAAGCCAGATCAATCAGTTGCCGAAGTAAAGCGAGAAACGATATCAAATTTTACAAAGGCTTATACTGCAAAAGGATCTCCAAGGATTGCAATTTTTCTCAATAGAGCTCTTAGTGATGAGGTTCGACAGTGGCAAGCTAATGAGCGGGTCGTCGTATCTGGCGAGGGAGAAAAAGTAAAAATTGCCAGAACAGATAATATCCTTGTGCCTGGTGCGGCGGTGGATAGTATCCAAAGTGGTGCCGAGGTTGAAGGTTCGGAAGACAAGGAAAGATCAATCATAGTACAGGCACAAAACTACGTAGAAGAAGAAAGTCGTTATGGCCCGGGCGAGAAATGGATGTGGGCTTTTGAAGATGGTGCCTTAGAGCCCTTCTTAGAAGCTAAAGCCAATTTGATAGATCGTGCAACCATAATTAGGCTCGCAGCAGCAAAATCAAACGAAGGCAGTGACATTCAGACTGTAACAGTAAAACAAATTGAGATGGATGCGCTCAAAGGTCACGCTGATATATTTATTGAAATGTTGGTTTCTCGATCTATGTCTGCTGTGTATGGATATGAATTTAAAGCTTCCGTGAAAGAGGTTGATTCCGGAAGGATTCTCGCAAATATCACAAGTGCTGATTGGAAAGGTAAAAGACGTCGAGGACGTGCTGTTGTTGCAACTTCTGAAGGATATCAACTGGGCGGTGGCATGCATCTTCCCGCAGTTAAGGAGGTGGCATCTGATTTAGCAATCGATGTTATGAAAGAACTAATACATACTTGGGACTATTAGGCGCAAAATGGGTGCTTTTGTTTGGCTTAACCCGTTCCTGTAGCCGTTCGTCTAAGAGAATCTTGTGGGCGGGGTAAGATGGGGTAGGATGGTGATGGTTTTACAGGAGAAGCCATTATTAGTGAATCATCGGCGATAATACCCGCGTGGCGGCGGTTTTTTGCGGGCGGGGGCGCAGAAGGTATCGGCCAGGTCCGGATAATGTTGGCGAAAACGCTAAGGGCTTGTAACTGCGGCGGTTGCGATGCGGCGGGGGCATTTGCAACGCTTTATTGCAATTTGCAATGCTCTGTTGCAACGTGCAATACGATT
>CAZOCV010000149.1:7446-9005 GCA_964578395.1 uncultured Pirellulales bacterium | reverse complement strand
ACCGCCTTGGCGATATCAAAAACCGCCTTATAGGCCATCAACTGTCGAACTTGGGTTAGCTCGCCTTGACAGGGTTGCCGCGGCTCCTATAATTGCTTATTTATCTCGAAGTTAGGAGCCATAAGCCCCCATGAGCCAGGAACTGCCCAAGATTTACAACCCGCAGGAGGTCGAAGCTGCGGCCAACGCCCTTTGGGAAAGCGGAAAAATGTTCCACGTGGAACATTCCGCGCCGAAAGGGGCCAAAGCCTACTGTATCGTGATTCCTCCGCCCAATGTGACCGCGCCGCTGCATCTGGGGCACGCTCTGAATAATACCCTGCAGGATATTCTTATTAGACACAAGAGAATGCAGGGGTTCCATACGCTATGGATGCCGGGGACGGACCACGCGGGAATTGCCACACAAACCGTTGTGGATAAAAGGCTTAAAGCGGAAGGTCAGCCGGCCTTGGCCGACTATAAGCAATTGGAAGCCCAGGGCAAGGGCGGACGCGAAGCTTTTGTGGCCAAAGTTCAGGCCTGGAAGGATGAGTACGAGGCCAGAATCATTGCGCAACTGCGAAAAATGGGGTGCTCGTGCGACTGGGAGCGGACTCGGTTTACGATGGACGAGGTGTGCGGGCGGGCGGTGCGGACAAATTTCTTCAATTTGTTCAAGGATGGGCTGATTTACCGGGGCAAGCGGCTGGTGAACTGGGATCCGGCGACGCAAACCGTGCTGGCCGATGATGAGGTGGAGCATGAGACGGTGCAGGGGCATTTCTGGTACATGCGGTATCCGCTTGAACAATCAGTGACGGTGGGGGGGCAAACCATCGAATACGTCACCGTCGCGACGACGCGGCCGGAGACGATGCTGGGCGATACGGCCGTGGCGATAAATCCCAATGACCCGCGGGCGAAATCGCTGGTGGGCAAGATGGTGCGGCTGCCGATTGTGGGGCGGCTGATACCGATTGTGGCCGATGAACATGTGGTGCTGCCCGATGCTAATAGCGAGGATGAGAAGGCGCGGTTCTCCACGGGATTTTTGAAAGTGACGCCGGCGCATGATCCCAATGACTGGGAAATCGGTCTGCGGCATAATCTGCCGGTGATTAACGTGATGGGGCCGGATGGGTCCATCAGCAACAAGCATGGCTGGACCGACTGGGATGAGATAAAAAATCCCGATGTCGAAAACGTCATCGGGATGGACCGCTTCGAAGCGCGGGAGGCGATTGTGGAGTGGTTCCGGCAGGAGAATCTGCTCGAAGAGGTGCGCGACTACGCGCATGAGGTGGGGCACAGCTATCGCAGCCACGTGCCGATTGAGCCGTATTTGTCGGATCAGTGGTATATTGCCGTGAAGAAGGCGATTCCTGAGAAGAAGCTAGAAGCTAGAAGCAAGAAGCTAGAAGAAATGATTCCGGGGACGGATGTTCCTGTGAATTCATTGGCGGGGTTGGCGCTGAAGCCCTTGCTGGATGGAAAGGTGAAGTTTACCCCGGAGCGATACGCCAAAACCTACGAGAACTGGGTTACGAATCTACGCGACTGGCCGATTAGCCGCCAAC
>CAZOCV010000149.1:4988-7346 GCA_964578395.1 uncultured Pirellulales bacterium | reverse complement strand
AAAACCTACGAGAACTGGGTTACGAATCTACGCGACTGGCCGATTAGCCGCCAACTCTGGTGGGGGCATCGAATACCAATTTGGCACAAACGGATAGACGTAAAGAAAAATGAACTTCCTTATTCAAAACTAGTAGCCGAAAGATTGAATCAGGGTAAAGCGTTATTGTGTATATCGCATACTGATAACACCGTCGTAAAAATAGCAAATGATCCAGAATTCGGTAAAGTAAAAGAAATTGGCGGAGAACTGGATTATTATATATGTTGCATAAATGATGAAGACGGTGTTGATTTGGAAAAGAGTGGTTATGAGCGTGATACTGATGTGTTGGATACCTGGTTCAGCAGTGCATTGTGGCCGTTTAGTACGCTGGGGTGGCCGGGGGAGACGGCGGAGCTAAAGACGTTTTATCCGGGCAATGTGTTGTGTACAGCGCGGGAGATTATTACGCTGTGGGTGTCGCGGATGGTGATGATGGGGCAGTATTGCGTGGGGGATATCCCGTTTAGCGATGTGTTCATCCACGCGATGATTCAGGACGGCGAAGGGCGCAAGATGTCCAAGAGCCTCGGCAACGGCATTGACCCGCTGGATATTATCGACAGCCACGGGGCGGACGCGATGCGGTTCACGCTGGCGAGCATGACGACCGAAACGCAGGATGTGCGGATGCCGGTGGAGACGATGACGCTGCCGGATGGCCGCACGGCCAACAGCAGCCCCAAGTTCGACCTGGGCCGGAACTTCTGCAACAAGCTGTGGAATGCATCCCGGTTTGCGATGATGAATCTGGACAGTGACGCGGGCATCTTGCCCGCGCAAGGGTCCGAAAGCGACACGGTGGGAGAGAGGGAAGAATCGCGGGCAGGATGCCCGCGTCACGAGGATGCCCGCGACACAAAGATGTCCGCCTCCCTGACGTTGGAGGATCGGTGGATATTGTCGCGGCTGGCGGCGACGATTAAACTCGTGGATGAGCAACTCGACGCTTACCGGTTCTCCGAGCCGATGGCGACGCTGTATAAATTTTTCTGGAATGAATTTTGCGACTGGTATCTGGAACTTATCAAGCCGCGGATGCGGGATGAAGCGGCCAAAGGGTCAGCGCAGGCGGTGTTGAGCTATGTCCTGGATGCGGCGCTGCGGCTGCTGCATCCCTTTATGCCGTTTATTACGGAGGGGATTTATCAGAACCTGCGTCAGATGAAGAAGTCGGCGGCGGATTCGGCCCGGATGCCGGCGTTGCCCGATAGCGAAGCCCTGGCGATAGCCCGCTGGCCGGCAGCGACGGCGGAGATGACCGACAGCCAGGCCGAAACGGAGATGGCACTGGTGCAGGAGGTTATCCGGGCGATTCGTGATATTCGCACGCGCTACCAGAAACCGCCGAAAGAATCGCTGGAGGCTTCGGTCAAGGCTCCGGCCCGGACCGCGGCGGTACTCGATGCCCGGCGGCATCTGATTATGGATATGTGCAATCTGAGCGTGTTTACGACGGGGGCGGATGTCGTCCGGCCGGATAATGCGGCCGTGGCGGTCTGCGGCGAGATGGAAATCTCCGTGCAGGGCGTGGTGGATGCCGCCGCCGAACGCGAAAAACTGACCAAGCAGAAAGAACAACTGATCGGCTGGTACAAGGCGGCCCAGGCCAAACTCAGCAATGAGAGTTTTGTCAGCCGGGCTAAGCCGGAGGTTGTGCAGCGCGAACGCGAACGACTGGGACAATTACAGGAACAGTTGGCGACGGTGGAGAAAAATCTGGCGGAACTTGGGTAGCCGCACGTTTTATTTTTTGCCACTGATTACACTGAGGAACACTGATTTAAGAATAGAATTCAGAAGTAAGAAGCTAGAAGCTAGAAGTAAGAAAAAAAGTAGCTACAGATTCCGCCGGTGTTCACGGATAGAAACAAATGTAATCCGTGTTTTCAGTGAAATCAGTGGCTAAATAATTACAACGAATAATTTAATATCATGGGAGTTGGCCATGCTGGTGGAAATGGAATTAGCGCGGATTATTATTCAGGAGACCAGCGAACAGCAGATTATCGTACTGCGGGAAAAGGGCGGTGAGCGGGCGTTTCCCATCAGCATCGGCATCGGCGAGGCGCTGGCGATTAACCGGCGGGTGAACGGCCCGGAGACGCCCCGGCCCATGACGCATGACCTGGTGCTCAACGTCATCCGCGATCTGGGCGGCGTACTGGAGCGGGTGGTCATCACCGATTTGCGCGAGCATACCTTTATCGCCAGCCTGATAATCCGGCGCGGGGACCAAACCATCGAAGTCGATAGCCGGCCCAGCGATGCGATAGCCGTGGGCGCAGCACAGCAAACGCCGATATTCGTCGCGGA
>CAZOCV010000149.1:0-4888 GCA_964578395.1 uncultured Pirellulales bacterium | reverse complement strand
CCCAAGTGCGGGGCGGTGGGGCAGTTTACCGAGCCGATGCCGTTCAAGCTGATGTTCGAGACGCAGATGGGGGCCAACGCCGATGACGCCATGACGGTTTATCTCCGGCCGGAGACCGCCCAGGGCATCTTCGCCAACTTTTCCAACGTGCTGGACTCGACGCGGATTCGCATTCCCTTCGGCATCGCCCAGATGGGCAAAAGCTTTCGTAACGAGGTGACGACCAAGGCGTTTATCTTCCGCACGCGGGAGTTCGAGCAGATGGAAATCGAGTTTTTCTGCCGGCCGGGCACGGATGAGCAGTGGTGGGCCGACTGGAAGGATAAACGTTTTGCCTGGTACACCGATTTGGGTATTCGCAAGGAAAACCTGCGCTTCCGCGAACATGCCTCCGATGAACTGGCTCATTACGCCAAAGCGTGCGTGGATATCGAATACCGTTTTCCCTTCGGCAAAGGCGACTGGCAGGAACTGGAAGGCATCGCCAATCGCACCGACTTTGACCTGCGGCAGCATCAGCGGGGGATGCGGACGGTGACGCGGTGGATTGAGAACGGTCGGGATGCCCTCAAGACGCCGCTGGCCGAGGAACACGAAGACTGGCAGAAGGGGCCGCTGAGCTTTTTCGATGATCAGACGCGGGAGCGATACATCCCCTATGTCATCGAGCCGTCGGCCGGAGCGGACCGGGCGACGCTGGCGTTTCTGGTCGATGCCTACGATGAGGAGGAAGTTCGCGGTGAACAGCGGAATTTATTGCGGTTCCATCCGAGTCTGGCGCCGATTAAGGTGGGCATCTTCCCGCTGGTGAAGAAGGAGGGTATGCCGGAAAAGGCCAAGGCGTTGTACGATGATTTGAAACGCTACATGACGTGCTTTTACGATGACAAGGGGGCGGTGGGTCGCCGTTATCGCCGCCAGGATGAGGCGGGTACGCCCTATTGCGTCACCATCGACGGCCAGACCAACGAAGACGGCACCGTCACGATCCGCGAGCGCGACAGCATGGATCAGACCCGCATTAGCCTGGACCAGGTAAGACATTATTTACGCGATAAGCTGGATATGTAGGTTTTATTTTTAGCCACAGATTTCACTGATGTACGCTGATTTTGAGAAATATTTTATGGAATATCTACATTCGGATATTACGGAGAAGATTATTGGGGCGGCGTATGAGGTGTATAATTGTCTGGGTTATGGTTTTTTGGAAAAAATATATGAAAATGCTTTATGCCTGGAGCTAACTCATCAAGGATTGGCGGTTCAACAGCAATGTTCATTGAAAGTGGGTTATAAAGGTGCGATTGTTGGAGAATATATTGCGGATATAGTTGTTGAAAACAAAGTCATTGTAGAGATTAAAGCCGCTAATAATCTGGATAAATCGCACGAAGCGCAGCTTATCAATTACTTAAAATCGACAGGTATCGAAGTTGGCTTGTTAATCAACTTTGGTCCTCGAATTGACATAAAACGTCGTATCTTCAATCAGTGTTCATCCGTGAAATCTGTGGCTAAAAAAGAAATATCATGAAAAAATACATTAAGTTATTATTGGTAATCCTTGTCGGGATCACAGGGTGTGTTGTGGGAGAGACGGTCCCGACAAAAATTGAGGCGCTGCCGGATGGGGATTTTGTGATCATGCCGTGGAGCTGGCTGCATGGCGGCGATGGTCATGAAAATATGAGCCGGGAAGGGGGATTGGAAGATATTGCCAAATGCGGTTTCAATGTGGCCGGATTCGTGTTGCCGGAGGATTTGCCCACGTGCAAGAAATTGAATCTGAAAGCGTTTATTGGTCCATCGAGGCAGGGGCCGACGCCATGGCAGGACTGGACGAAGCTGGACGATGTCGGGATTGACCGGCAAGCCAAATCACTGGTGGGTGATACCGCTGGCCATTCACAGGTATTAGGGTATTATATTGACGATGAGCCGCGCGCGGGGGATTATCCGGCTTTGGCCAAGGCCGTAGAAGCTGTTGGTCGATATGCGCCGGGCAAAATCGCATATATTAACCTGTTTCCCAACCATGCCTCCCCTCCGGCGGATTTACTTGAGCGTTTGCAGACCGGCAGTTACCGCGAGTATGTTCAGCGCGTGGTGACGGATGTCAAGTCTCCCCTGATCAGTTATGACAACTATACCGTTCTGCGGTCGGGGGATATGGTCGTCGATCCGCTGCTGGCGACCTCGTATTATACAAATCTGGCCGAAGTTCGCAGCGTGGCGCTGGAGCAGGGCGTGCCGTTCTGGAATATTGTGGTGTGCTGCCAGATTCGGCCGTGGTCGCCGATACCGTCGCCGGCAAACCTGTTGCTTCAGGCTTACACTTCGCTGGCCGCGGGCGCCGATGGCGTTTGCTGGTATAAATATTTCGGAGATAACCGGGTTTATTCGCCCGTGGATAATAATGTAGGACGCACGCCGACCTGGCGGTATCTGCAAACCGTCAACCATCATCTGCGAACGCTGGGGCCGATGGTCGTCAAGCTCGAATCAACCGGAATCTATTTCAGCAGTCCGGCGCCGGAGGCGACACTGCCGTTATTGCCCGGCGACGTGGTAGCCGATGTGGAATCGACCTTTCCCGTGATGGTGGGCGAGTTTGCGGGCCAGGACCAGACCCGCTACGCGATGGTGGTGAATATCAGCCTGACGGGCAGTTCGCTGCTGAAGGTTAAGCTCAAGGATGCGAATGCAACCTTGTCGGCGGCGTCAGCGGAAGACGGTGTGTTTCGTCCGGTGGATATGGACGCGGGGGTCTGGACGGTGGCCGGACAGGGCGTTTTATTCAGGATTGAGTCTGCGCGCAAATGACGGGAAAAGCAAACAGTTGAGCATTATGTCGAACGGGAAAGGATAATCGATGAGTCATCCGACGGTGGCGATTGGACAATTGAAGAAACATGTGGGACAACAGGTAACCCTCAAAGGCTGGCTGTATAATTCCCGCGCAGGCGGCAAGGTGCAGTTTTTGATTTTACGCGATGGAACGGGCCTGTGTCAGGCGGTGCTGGAAAGGACGGATGAGAACGCCGAGCAATTTGCCGCCGTCAAGCATCTTGGGCAGGAATCGTCCCTGATGGTGACGGGCACGGTGGCGGCCGAGGAGCGCAGTATCGGCGGCGTCGAACTGCACGATTGCAGCATCACGATTGTGCATGATACGCAGGATTACCCCATTACGCCCAAACCCCACGGAATCGATTTTTTAATGAAGAATCGCCACCTGCACCTCCGCAGTCAGCGGCAGTGGGCCTTGGCCCGGCTGCGGCATACGGTGGTGGACGCCATCGGGCGATTTTTTAACGATAACGGCTTTATTCGCGTCGATACGCCGATTTTTGCCCCCTCAGCGGGCGAAGGTTCGCAGACGCTCTTTAGCGTGGATTATTTCGGCGAGCCGGTGTATCTGGCCCAAACGGGGCAGTTGTACCTCGAATCGGCGGCGCTGGCGCATGGCAAGGTGTATTGCTTTGGGCCGACGTTTCGCGCGGAAAAAAGCAAGACCCGCCGCCACCTGACGGAATTCTGGATGGTCGAGCCGGAAATAGCCTATATCGAACTGGATGGCTTGCTGGAAGTGGCCGAGAATTTCGTTACGTCAGTGGTGCAGGCAGCCTTGCGCGATCGCCGGGCAGAACTGGAATTGCTGGGACGCGACTTTGCGGCTTTGGAAGCGATTAAGACGCCGTTCCATCGGCTTAGTTATACCGAAGCGGTGGACATATTGCACAGCGACCAGGCCCGGAATTTTCTCGAAACGCAGTTAGAGCAAAAAAAGCAGCAATTGCAGCAGCTTGAGCAGAATATTGCGCAGTGGACCGAGGAACAGGCTCAATCCAAAAAGCAATGGCAGCAGGACAAGCTCGCCGGCCAGATTAAAGACGCCCGCGAAGAAGTCGCTGAACTGAATGAACAGATCGCCAATATCCCGCATCATATGGAACTGGCGAAAAGTTTCACCTGGGGCAAGGACCTGGGCGGCGCGGATGAAACGATTATCGCCTCGCTGCACGAGCGGCCGGTGTTTGTGCATCGCTACCCGCGCGAGGCGAAGGCGTTTTACATGAAGCCTGATCCGGCCAATCCCAAGGTGGTGCTGAACTTTGATTGCCTCGCCCCGCAAGGCTACGGCGAAATCATCGGCGGCTCGATACGCGAAGACAGCCACGAGGCCCTGTTGTCCCGTATTCACGAGGAAGGCTACAATCCGGCTGATTATGACTGGTATCTGGACCTGCGCAAATACGGCTCCGTCCCCCACGGCGGCTTCGGCCTGGGCGTTGAACGCACCGTCGCCTGGCTGGCCGGCATCAAGCACATCCGCGAAACTATCGCCTTCCCGCGCATGATGGGCAAGATTTATCCATGATCTGCTCAGGTATTTTACGGGAGTTATTCTCGAAAACCGAGTAGCTCACGGACATACGTCTTGAGAACGGGAAGATTGTTGGAGCACGTGTCCCAGACAACTTTTATATTTACGCCAAAATATTCGTGAACAAGATAATTGCGCATAGCTCGGATTTTGGGCCAGGGGACGTCGTCGTGTTGCGCGCGAAATTCATCTGAAATCTGTTTTGTTGCCTCGCCGATAATTTGCAGTTCCCGAACAACCGCGTCGATCATCATATTGTTTTTCTGGAACGCGGCAAAATCCGTATCGCCGATGTAGGACTCGATTTTCTCAATCGCTTCGAGGATATGCCTAAGATAGGTTTGGTTGTTTTTCATAGATGGTTCGCGCCTGGGACAAAACTTCATCCTTGAAAAAATGGCTCAGGGAATCGGGCGTCAGCAAATCGACTTTCAGGCCAAGGGATGCTTCAAAACCCTGGTGAATGTCATAGAACTCAAAAAAACCAATTCGAGCCTG
>CAZOCV010000148.1:0-9009 GCA_964578395.1 uncultured Pirellulales bacterium | reverse complement strand
AGTTGCCTATTTTAACATTTTGGACTTTTTATGAAAAATTTCTGTGAACGGTTACAACCAAAGTATAATCAGGATTTAGCCGATAATACCAGCGGAGTAAGTCTGTAAATCAGCAAAGGCAATATGGATATAAGTTACGACGTCAGAACGGTTAATGTCCTTCGAGAACAATTCGCACAACAAGCCCTTCATCGTGCGATGCGGCCGGGCCGATATGAACCGGGTGATGAGTTAACCTATACTGTCACCGGTGTCGTACCCAAAATCGACGCCACGGTACGGCTGATAGTTGATAAATTCGTCGGCGGCGGTTTCGCCGGTCAGGTGTATCGCGTCAAGGTGCTGGAAGTACAATCGGCATCAGGACAGCCGCCGATTCCGGGTTTGGAAACGGGCCAAATGCTGGCCATGAAAATCCTTATCCCGCCATCAGGTTTCAGCAAGCTTTTTCGCGATGGGGTGTATTTCGCCGGTTTTCAGGGACCATTTCAGTTGCAGGTAAACCCGGCCGCAGCACGGGCCGGAGCCTTATGGCAGAAATTCATCCGCCGGGCCGCCAAAATCACCTTCGGCGATGAAGAGTGCGTCAATGACCTGCTGGCAACCTTCGTGGATAACACGCTGGGCAGTTGCGGCGAATTGTCCCAATGGGTCGAAGGCCGCACGTGGCGGCTGGAAGTTGATGACCATATTCATTTACTGAAGCCCTGGCGACGCGGTGAAACGGTCCCAACCGATGAACTCGGTTCACCCGAATATCGGGCCAAATATGAATTCATGCACCGGTTCGTGGAGCTTTTACATGAACTCGGCGCTTACGAGTTCGCCCGGCAATACGAATGGAGCACCTGCAAAAGCCAGCCTAATTGCCTCAAACGCACTGCGTCCGACCCCGACCCCAATCGCGGGCTGATTGCGGTGGATTTTCGCGCCGGGCTGGCGCTGCTGCCGTTTTTGCCCATGAGCCCCGGCGACATAAAACTTATCGCCAAGGGCTTCGCCCGCGGCAGCCTGGTGCAATTCGACCGTGGCAGCCTCAAAAAACTCAAAGCCTATATCGATGTCCATCCCCACGAATTCACCGACTTGCTCGATGCCTACGACGACCTGGTCGAATGCGAGCGTATTTATCGCGATTCTCTGCCGGATATTACCCATAATCATGTGCGCCTGCTCACCAGCGGCCGTTTATGGAAAACGATGTTCTCCTCCGCCGTGACCGGCTGGCGGGTGCGCAATCTGGTCGATGACGCCGCCGAAGAAAAGTTTCGCGGCAGCAAACTAAAAACATTTTTCTTTTTTATCATCGGCCTGTTGCCCTTATTGGGACGATTGTTGCGCCGCTTGTGGGCGCGGGCGGATTACCGCCGCCATTACGGCGCGATGCTGACGAACTTTTCTTATTTTCGCCGCGCTTTGCGTGGGCGTATGCAGGAAAAACTCATCTTCTGGCTTCGCGCCGGCCGAATCACCGATCAACGAGCGCTATCGTTAAGTCATCGGCCGGGAGCATTTTTCGGCCTTTTGCTGTTAAGCTGGCTGCCGGCGGGATTATTTCGCTTCGTAACGGATGGTGCGTTCTTCCGCAAAAAACTCGATTATATTTTTATTCGCCCGTTCCGCCTGCTCTTTCAGCCCGCCGCCCGCGAAGCCTGGCTGCGCGACATGGTCGAAGAAGGCCGCAAGAACCGTTTATTATCCGATGAAGACGCCGCCACCATTCTTTCCCAACTGCAAGAACGCTACATTCAGGTGTATCTTATCAGTCTGGCCGTACATGTCTGCACGCTGCCGGTAACACAGATTGTCAGTTTCGCCCTGGCCTGGTGGTATGTGCGTATCCATCCCGAGTTCACTCCCGCCGAGGCGACCGCGGCCGCAGCGGTTATCATCGCCGGATTTCAGGTCGTCCCCGTCTCGCCCGGCTCATTCTGCCGCGGCTTGTATGTCCTGGGCCTGGTTATCTACGAACGAAACATCAAGGATTACAAAATGGCCCTGTCGCTGGGCTTTTTCAAATACATCGGCTATCTGGCGTTCCCGCTGCAAATGGCCTATCGCTACCCGATTCTGGCCCGTTTCATGGCGGCGCACTGGGCGACGGGAGCGGTGCATATCGTCCCCGTCTTTGGCGAAAAAGGCGCGTTGCTGGAACACGGCATCTTCAACCTGTTTTACAACTGGCCGCTGACCCTGCGGCGGCGCATGCAGCTCTGGGCGGATATTCGCCGGCGTCTGCCGCAACGCCGCTGGCATATCATCGCCTGGACCTTTATCGCTGCGGCCGCTCTGGCCGTAACCGAATGGCTCTATGTACATAAACATCACGACCTCCCCACGTTGAAATACATGCTATTTGGCCTGTTGCCCGCAGCCATCATGGTCGGCTTTGGTATAGCCCGCACCGCCGGCGGCGCTCCTATGGGCCGACGTATCCTCCAGGCCGTCATTGCCGGACTGATAACAACCGTATTATCTCTGGCCGTCCGTATCGCCCTGAAGGACTCCCTGCTGGGCCCGAACGAGGTTTTATGGACCCAAGACTTCATCTTCGCCGCCATCAAAAGCTTCGCCTGGCGGGCATTTATTCTATCGGTGCTGGCCGCCATAAGTGCTGTCATTGCGGAACTTACCTTGCCGGAACCGGCCGCAGCCGCCGCCTGATAACCCATCGAGCAATATGCCTAAACGGGGTCCGATATTTCCCCTTGTGGATAAGCCGGTTGTATGGCTATAATATATTGGCGGTGTCAAGAAAACACCGCTAGTTATATAACGTATTTAATTACAAGGATTTGTAGATGACAACCTCCTATGGCTCCCTGTGTGATGACTTTTACATCAACATGAACCTCAACACGGAACTGGAGCTGCCCGCCGAGAGAGACACTATTTTACACTTTTTTGAGCGAATTCAACGCCAGTACCCGTCCATGAATACCTTTTATCAGCGGGAAACGGGGGAATTCTGCCTGGATGAAGACCGTGAGCAGGGCAGTTACCGATGGGTCAGCGTCGAGCGGGACCGGGTTTGCAGCGGCTTTGTCAACCCCGAAACCCTGGAAATCGCCGACGAACTCAACCACCTTATCCTGGAACTCTCGCCCTACAACCTGGGCATCAGCCACCTGGATATCGACTCGCTGGATGTGCTTTTTGGCATGGATTTCGATTATCGCGGCAACCACGATGAAATCCTCGCGGAAGCCCTGTATAAAAACACGCCTTTTGCCACGCTGCTGGATCTGCCCAACGCCCGGCCGCTGGGCTTTGACCCGGCTATCCTCATCGGCCTCAGCGATGACTGCCGTATGCAGGCCCGCATCAGCTTCGAGTCGCGGACCAACGCTTATCAGATTCGCACCGGCAAATTCAAGGATGAGGACCAGTTGAGCCTGTACATGTCTGTGAGGCAATACCCCGACCCCAATGTCCAGTTCGCCAGCCGCGCGGCCTATACCCAGCAGCGGGATATCTGCGAAGACATCATGAATGACCGCATCATCCCCAACTTCGTCCAGCCGATTCTGGGCGCTATCGGCCAACGCCAGTGAAAACCATCGGGAGGCTACATAAATGCACAAAGCCGTCATTCTCGCTCGCGGTCTGGGCACACGGATGCGTAAGGCCGACGCCGACGCCGCCATGACCCAGGAACAGGCCGCCATCGCCGCCACCGGCGTCAAGGCCATGATCCCCATCGACCGGCCCTTCCTCGACTACGTCCTGCATGACCTCGCCGAGGCAGGCTATACCTCGGTGTGCCTGGTCATCGGCCCCGAACATGACAAAGTGCGGGACTATTACGGCCGGGAGCTTAAACCCAAGCGGCTGAAAATCAGCTTCGCCATCCAGGTTAAACCCCTCGGCACCGCCGACGCCGTCGCCGCCGCCGCGAACTTCGCCGGCAGCGACCCCGTGCTGGTGATTAACTCCGACAACTATTATCCCGCCGTCGCCTTGCGCGGTCTGCGTGAACTGACCACCTCCGGCCTGGCGGGCTTCGAGCGGGAGGCCATGCTGGCCGGCTCCAATATCCCCGCCGACCGCATCAGCAAGTTCTCCGTTATCCAGGTCGATGGCTCAGACACCATGACCCGCATCATTGAAAAGCCCGAACCGGCCGTACTGGCCGCCCTGCCCGAACCGATTCGCGTCAGCATGAACTGCTGGCGGTTCGGCCCGGCGATTTATGAGGCCTGCCGCAAGATCACCCCTTCCGCCCGCGGCGAACTGGAACTGCCCGACGCGGTGCAATACGCCATCGACCGGCTGGGCGAAACCTTCCACGTACTCACCATCAAGGCCCCCGTGCTGGACCTCTCCAGCCGCGGCGATATCGCCTCCATCACCAACCTCCTCAAAGGCAAACCCGTCCAACTGTAGGGCGAGCCTTGCCCGCCATTGGCCTACCGCCGCAGGCGCTGTGGGGCAAACCCGCTCCCGTTGGTCACTGCTTCGTGGGCGAGACATTATCAGAATAGAAGCAAGAAGCCATCCGGCTTCGTTAATAACTTCGCCGTGATAAATCAGCTACGCCGTGACAGGTCCGGCTTCCGTCTTCGTTTATAACTACGCCGCGATAAATCGTTGACTACGCCGCGACGAATTGTTCGCGGATAAATATTTCTTTCTCACGGAGACACAAAGGCACAGAGGGTTTTCTTCTCCGTGGCTCCGTGACTTTGTGAGAAAAATTCTTAATCCGTGTTCATCCGGCTGCGCAAAGGAGCTACGCCGTGACAAGCATCGGCGAATAAGGGTTTTTGATGTATCCGGCGGGCCGGGTTAAACCGGCTTGCCGACGTTGGCGGCCAGCCAGCCCAGCAGCACCAGCACGCCCACCATGCCCCAGGCCAGAATGAAGCCGACGATATCTTCCCGGTAGCGGCGGAAAAAGCTCTGCCAGCGTTCGGCCTTGAAGAAACCGCCCATATCCAGCAAAATAAGGTCCTTGCCGTGCAGCTTGGCAAGGGGCTTTTGCCCATTGGGCATCTGTTCGGGCGTCGCGTCAGAGAGGCGATTGCAATTGTCGAAAAAGGCCTCGATTTGCCCCTGCGGCTCCTTGCGCGTCAGCAGACTGACTACGATAAACGCGATAAACCCGCCCAGCATCGCCCAGCCGAAAGGCACGAGGGAGTCGCCCACCTTATACACGATGGTCAATTCGCCCTTCAGCCGGTAATTCAGATAATAATACAAACCAAAGGAAACAATCGTCGCGGCGGCCGCGCCGAAACGATTGGCCCGCTTCCAGACGTAACCGCCCAGTATCATAATGCCCACGAACGCGGAAATCGTTTCTGTAAAGATAAAGGCGTCCATGACATTATTAACATAAATGGCGAAAACGACGCCCAGAATCGTCAGCCCCAGACCCGAAAAACGCCCCATCCACAACAGATGCCGGTCATCAGCGTGGGGATTGACAAACTTCTTATAAAAGTTCTGCGTAAACAAAGCCCCGGTATTAACCATAAACGTGGAACACGTGGACATATTGGCCGCCAGCACGCAGGCCAGCATCAACCCCACCAGCCCCGGACACAGCAGCTCTCTTACGGCGTAACCGAAAGCGTTCTCGTTGTCGCCGATGTCCACCCCGCGATCCTTGACCATGGCATAGACAATCAGGCCGGTAAACGCCCAGCCGATGGTGCATATGCGTTTGACGAAAGCGCCATAGGTTTGCCCGACACGACCGGCCCGTTCATTGTGGCCGGTGGCGCACATGGTGAGCATGTGAGGCTGGGCGGTAATGCCCACCACCCCGTTCAAGGTCAGCATGGCGATGGCAAAAACGCCTAACCCCTCCTGATGGCCGGAGCCGAAAAGGCTAAAGAATCCGGCCGGCACTTTTTCCCGCAAACCGGCCACGCCGCCCACTTCTTCCAGGCCAAACGGGATGAGCAGTAAAGAAAGAACGATAATCATTAACGCCTGGATAAAGTTCGCATGTGCGGACGATACCAGACCGCCGAAAAAACTGTACAGAATAAAGGCAACCGTCATGCCAATCACGACCGCATTAGAAGAGATGCCGCCTCCGCTGGCGATGGAGATAACTTTGGCAGCCCCCTTAAGCATGACGCCCTGTGATAAAACAAAAAATAACAAAGCGAATATGGTATAGAAAATGGCCAAATTGCGGCCGTAACGGTCCTCCACAATCTCGGCAATCGTCGTGCGCTCACTGCGGCGATACCACGGGGCCATCAGCCAGTAAAACGGCGTAATCAGCATGTTTTTCCATTGCAGCCAAATTGTAGAAAAACCGCCCTGAAACGTGGCCCCGGTCTGAGCGGTAAAGTTTTCCGCATGGGTGCCGGTGCCGAAGGTCTGGCCCATCATGACCCACCAACTGAATTTTCGCTCGCCGCTGAAATATTTATCACTGGTTTTCACCCGCCGCGACAGCCATATCCCATAAGCGGTTATCGCCGCGAAATACCCAAAAAGTACAATAATATCCAGCGGATGAACGCTTTTTTCAACGGCTACCTCAGCAAGCATCAGGCACTCCTTTCATCAAAACCAGTCGAATTTCCGCTTAATCATAGGCTCTGCGCCATACATTACCTCACGCCCTGAACATTTTCCAGATAAACTTTTGCGATATATCTGTTAAATATATGGAGTTGCCCGTTTGGCCGGAAGCCCCCCGCCGGCATTTTCCACCCCGGTGATTTATCAGGATATCAATCACGGAACAAGATGTCACTTTGCCCGCAACGGGATACGAAAACACCCGGCCAGAGCTTTGGTCGAACACGCACCCTTGCGAGTCCTGATTTCAGGGCTTGCGAAAGAGGTACATAGCCCAGCCCAGGCAGTTGCGGCCCCAGCGGAGATAGGCGTCGCGACTCCTGCGGGCGCTGCGGAGGAGAGCCTCCACGTCGGGATCATCTGGATGGTCGGCTGCATATCGCTCCGCCGCTTGCCATTGGAGTCCCTCGTAGCGGTCCCAATCGTCCAGGTTGGCCACCAGCGTATAGAGGAGAGCGAGGCCCACGTCCTGGCCAATGGTCACGTTCCGGGCGTGGGAACCGAAGAGGTTGGGGTCGTTGCCCGTGAGCTTGAGGTATTCCGGGTCCGGATCGGTTATCCAGAAAGGCTCGCCGACGAGCACCAGGCCGCCGGGCCGGGTCATCTTCATCAGGGCCTCCAGCGTGCCCCTGTGATTCTGGAACACCCAGGAGGCGCCGATGCAAGAGGCCAGGTCCAGACTCTCCGGCGTATTCGGTTGGTACTCACCGCCGTCGGCGTGGAGCAACTCGATGCGGTCGGCCAGGCCCCGGGTTTGCACGTTCTTGCGGGCCGCCTTGATGGTGTAGGGCGACAGGTCGATACCCGTCGCCTTCACGTCGTACGCCTCGGCTACGAGGCAGAGGAATTCTGCTTTGCCGCAGGCCACGTCCAAGACACGACCGCCCTTCGGCAGCCGCAGGAGGCCCACAAGCTCCCGGATCTTCTCCAGGCTCAAGGGGTCCATAACCGTATGGTCCGTGTGAGTGATGCCGAAGTACTTCCACATGTCCATGCCAAGATCCATAATCGGGCCCTTTCTATCAATTCCGACAGTTATGCCGTCGGTCCTGCAGACGTATCGGGAATCAGGAGTAAAACAGCATCTCGAACTTGACGGGCTAATTGAACCGCTTCGTGTGCCTCGCTCGACGTGGCGTCTGGACGATCCCCAGGATACCGCAGTTCCACCCCATAGGGTGTAAGAACAATCACATTTCGCAACGATGCCGCAAGATCGCGATTCGATGTTTCGGCCAAATCAAGCAATTCTTCCAAATCGTGTGTTTTGGGGAAATCGATTTCGCGCCAGACAAGGAAGGCTTTGATGTATTTCTCCGCCGCCTGCTGGCAGTGAAATGTGACCGCGTTAAGAAATGCCGCTTCATCGCAGAGCAGCCGTTCCGCAACGGCCAGGTCGTCATCCGCCTTGCGCAGCCACTCAACCAAAATTCGGTATTTAACCTGATCAGGCGGCTTCATAAATTACCTTTCCATGCTTGTGGGCCGGGTAGGCTATGCCGCCAATAACGTTCTTGCTTTCCTCAAACCACTGTGTAGTAATGAAGAGAATGTCAAAAGGATAGTCAAAGTCACGCAAAGCCCGGCGGACACGCACATATTCGGCTCGACGATCTTCAATCTGCGGCTCGACGATCAGCAAATCAATGTCACTGTCGCGGTTCATCTGGCCCGTGGCGGCGGAGCCGAACAAGATTATCCGGTCGGGCTGGGCAACGCTGAGAATCCGTTGAACGATCTTCTTAATGACCTTGTCGTCTATGCCCACTAGCGTTTTCCTCATCAAACAAGTTCTAAATCACCACTGACTCCAAAACTACCCGGCCGCTAATCCATTTCACCCTTTTCAAAAGAGAGTTCGAGTTCGGGGCCGGATTTTAGGTCTGACGAAAGCAACCATGACGGTTGCTCTTGGACCCCGGTTGGACGATATACTTTAACCTGCCATTCTATTGATAATAACATAGACCCAAAACATGTCAACACCTCAACATAACCATGAAAAAAGCCTTGCAAGAGAAATTTACAAGGCTTCGAAGACCTCCCCGAGTAGGGCTCGAACCTACGACCTAGCGGTTAATCCGCCTTAGGCGGACTCGCTCTGCCCAAATTTGTTATCAAGCCATTCTCTTCCCTTTCCTGACTTAAGGTTTTTCTCTCTTTGCATCGCTTCACGCCGGGTTGGGAATGTTTCAACGTACAGAATTTCCCATGAGCCTGGATATTTACCGGTAAAGCGGCGTTGGTTTTGACTCCGGCCGTTATGTTCCGCAAGTCTTCTTTCAAGGTTATCCGTCTGACCGATATATCTCCTACCTACCACTCTATTGATAATAACATAGACCCAAAACATGTCAACATCTCAACATACCATGAAAAAAGCCTTGCAAGAGAAATTTACAAGGCTCCGAAGACCTCCCCGAGTAGGGCTCGAACCTACGACCTAGCGGTTAATCCGCCTTA
>CAZOCV010000147.1:0-9043 GCA_964578395.1 uncultured Pirellulales bacterium | reverse complement strand
GGAAAATCCGCAATCACCAGAAAACGATACGGTTCCGCCAATTCGCCCGCCTGACCATTATATTGCTCTATCGTATTATATTCGTTACGCAGGTATTTCTGAATAACGTTTTCCATGTGGTCAGTCAGGTCCACCAGTTGCTGCTGAATCTGCGCCGCATCGGTCCAGATGCGCCGGCCGACCAGCGCCTCGTCATAATCTGAAGCATGCATGAACCCCGCGAAATTTTCCCCCAGGCCGACCGGATCCAGAATGGTAAAACGTACCTGCCCCGGCCGAATGCACGTCATCAGGCGCGTCATCACCGCCCGCAGCACGTTCAAAGCCATCGCGCGGCCCTCGTGCCCCGTTTCCAGCAGCAGCGAACAGCGGTCGGGAAACGCCAGCATCGCCGGCATATCCGGTAGCTGCACCGCGTCCGGCGCACCGGTGACGGCACGACCAACCCCAGGCGCCGGCTGCGCCTCATCCAGTCGCAGCCGCCCAAACCGTATCCACGCCGAAGATTCCGCCGGCGGCGTCCAGTTGTCCCACAAGGCATCCGCCCACGTCGCGGTCTCCGTCGGCGGCAGCGACCGAGTCTGCTCCAGCAGTGCATCCACGCTCGCCCAACTCCGGCGATAGTGCTCCTGCAAAGCCGCCTGCGCTTGCTCATACTGCTGCTGGACCTGGGCCAGTTCACTATCGCATTCCTGCATCAGATGATCGTGCTTTTCCTGGCGCTCTTTATGCAACTGAGACAATCGTTCATCGCGTTCCACTTCACATTGATGCTGCTGATCATGATGCGCCTGACGAATGGCGTCGCGGCGATTTTTCGCTTCCTGTTCGATATGAACCCGTGTCGTATCGCGCCGACGGTGAATTTCCTGAAGCGCATCCTCCAGATGAGTGCGGGCGTGCTCGACGTCGGCATCGCGTTTTTGGATCGTCTGACGGCTGCGTGTCTCCAGCAGTTGCCGCAACCGTTCACAACGCCCAGCCAGCGCGGCCTGGGCGGTTTCTAATGATTGCGCCAATTCGGCGGTTAACTCCCCTACCCGCCGGCGGGACCAGCCGAATAATAATCTCCCTAAAGCGATGATCACCGCTAAAGTAATCCCCGCGGCGATTCCGGCCACCACGCCGAAAGACGGTAATGTTCCAGGATAGAGAAGCCGCAGCCCTCCTGATACGATGATGCTCAGCGCCAGCACCAGCAGCGTAAGCACCAGCGGCGTCATTCCCGCAAACAGACGCGGTAAAAAATAGCTATCCAGCTCCGCCAATAGCGTATCAGATC
This sequence comes from uncultured Pirellulales bacterium, assembly GCA_964578395.1. Taxonomy (GTDB): domain Bacteria; phylum Planctomycetota; class Phycisphaerae; order Sedimentisphaerales; family SM23-30; genus JAFGBA01. The sequence goes on along the minus strand of CAZOCV010000147.1, from coordinate 7,761 downwards.
GCCGTTGATGCTGATGGTAAACCGCACTGGGACGCGGGGAACCAAAATCCGCCGGCGGCGCGGCGGTTTCCGCCGGCCAGACGCACCGGTAGCGCAACACCAGGTGCTCTGCGGCCTGACGCCGTTCCTTGAGCTTTTCCTGAGCATTCTGACAGGCTTTATCCGCAATCAGCCGCCGCTGGCGATACCGGCGCACCTTGCCATCGGCGAACGTCTCCGCCATCAGCACATCGTATTCGCAGCGTTTGCGGGCGTCCTGCTCGAGACTATCGGCCTGGCCCTGCACCTCCTGCCACGAATGACCGCCCTTACTCTTTACTTTCCCCAGTTCCGCTTCGTGCTCTTGCGCAATCCGCTCGACACATTTTTCATACTCCGCTTGCACCTCCTGCTCACGAAGGTTCGCGGCCTCCTCCAACTGCGCTAATTGCTTTTGGCGCTTTTGCCCAATATGCTCCGTGCGCTGTCGGCGCCATTCCTCCAGTTGCGCTTCCACGGGACCGGCCTGACTCCGTGACAGATGCAGCGCTTCGGCCAGCCCCGCCCGCTGTAACTGGCGATAATCCTCGGTTATTTCTGGCGCCGGCCGCCGCAGATACTCACGCAATAATTGTTCACATTCACTCATAAATCATGGCTCACTTATGAACTCAGGTGCACTCGCTGTGAATCCGCGTCAATAACAATCCCATCTGTTCCATCGCCAGTTGTACGGCGTGCATGTCGCGGACCATCGGCTCAATGAGGTTTTTTTCCATCTGCCGGCGGTTATCATCCTGCCAGCTTTCGCGCACGCGATTCCACGCCGCCAGCAAATCCTTCTGGGCCTGCTTGAGTTTCGCCTGTCCGCCTTTAACGCTCATCGGGTTTTTCCTCCGGCGACGGTTCTGCCTTCGGCAATGGTTTCGTTTCATCTTCCGGCCGGGTCATGGTTTGCCCCTCTACGGCCGTTTCCGGCGCAACCGCCGAGTACGATTCAATCGCCATCATCATCCGGTCCAGCCGCTCCATCGCTTCGGGAATATCCATCTCTACCCGGCGGTTGAGGCGATTCAACTGGCCGGTAAAATTAAACGCCTCTTTTTCCAGCAGGATGCGCCCCCGCTGCACGTTTTTCAGCCGCCGCTGCGCCTCCTCCAGTTCCCGCTGCGCTTTGGCGATAGCCTTTTTTTCATCAACATAGGAATAATGCCCCCCTACCGGCGAAAGCTCCATTAATTCCCGCCGCTTCAGTGCCGATTGCGCCTGGGCCAGCTTTTCCGACCAGAATTGCACCTGCCGTTTGTTCTCCGTCACCCCTTCATTCCGCAGCCATTCCTGCGTATGCTTGACTTCACTCTGGGCCTCCTCCAGGGCCGCCCCCGCCGCACGGGCATATTTCGCCAGGGCAATGCGTAAGTCCTTTAAGGCTTCAACCGATACCACATAAGCCCGGCCTTCCATGCTCATCACCTCTGCTGCAGGTATTCTTCGATATGGCGGGCTTTTTTATTCAAAAACGCCGTGTGGCGAGCCGACGATTCCAGAAACCGCCCCAGGGCCTTGACCGTTTGGGCGAACTCCTCGGCGAATTTCTGCTGCTCCTGGTCCTGCCAGCTCTGCTCCAGTTGCTGCATCCGGCTGTTCAGGGCGCTTAGCAGCGTTTGCACATCCGCATTAAAGCGCGTCAAATCTCGAGCAAATCGCCTCAGTTCACCGGGATCAACATGTGCCTGGGCCATAGGGAGCCTCCAATTCATTAAGGTATGTCAATGCCGGCCTGGACGCCGACAAGGCTTATTTTCCTCATTTTAACATTCGACCCCCTCCGATGCAACCTATTTTAGGCAAACAAATTAGCACCAAACGCCTGCCGGAAACCACAAAATATATCCTCAAAAACAATTTTTTATCTTGATATTTCTCACATCCGGGTTTATAGGACGGATAATAAATCCCCCCTAGGAAGCTTTATTTAGGAGAGTCGGCCATGAAATTAAAAGCCATCCTTTTTGGCATTTTCGTGGGTTTGTTCACCCTGCAAACTCAAGCTAATACGATTATTTATGTCGATGCCGCCGCTAATGGTGCACAAAACGGGACCAGTTGGCCCAACGCCTACCGCCACCTCGGTCCGGCCCTGGACACCGCCCCCGCCGGCGCGGAAATCCGCGTCGCTCAGGGCAACTATTTTCCCAATGAGGGTTATACATCCTCTCCCAGCGGAAATTATCGAAATTTCAGCTTCCGCCTGCCGGTAAACGGAACCTTACGAGGCGGGTACGCCGGTGTCGCCGGCGAAAATCCCAATGAACAATCCGTGAAAGATTATAGAACGTATCTGAGCGCCAATATTGTTATAACAAGAGACCCCTTCACGTTCCAGGAGCAACACGCCTATCATGTAGTTACCGGCGCATCGGACGCTGTGTTGGATGGCGTTTTCCTGGGCAACGCCCAAGCTAATGGCCAAACAATCACCAGCAGTGCCGGCGGTGGTATATACTGCAACCAGACAGATATGACCGTAATGAACTGTATGCTGTCAGGTAACGAAGCTGTATATGGCGGCGGAATTTATGCACTTAACGCCGATGTGCGTGTGGTCAATTGTCTCATCATATGCAATAACGCCGTCGCCAACGGCGGCGCTGTGTATGCACAAAACGCCAATGTCGAACTCATCAATTGCACTATGACCGGCAATGAGGCCGAGGGGCATGGTCGAACCGTATTCGCTCAAAACGCCTCCGTGGACATCGTCAATACCATTGTTTGGGGTACAACACGGGAAAATCCCAATATGCCTCCGCGCACCGGCGCCCACCTTAGCATCATGAATAACGCATCCATCGTGGCGGACCATAGCTGCATTCAGTATGGCGAAGAAGCCATCGAACGCGACGCCGATTCAACCGTGGTCTGGGATAATTCCAATATCACATCATCACCTGAATTTTGGTGCATGCATATGATAGATTTTGTGTATAATCCGCTTTCTGCTTATTCTTTAATGGGATTTGTACTAATACCACCAGAAAATTCATCTATCATTTCACCATGCATTGATGCCGGCCTTAATCTACCCGAATTGCCGACAGCGGATATGTCCGGCCAGGATCGCATCTGCAACAATACTGTAGATATGGGAGCGTTCGAATCGCAACAAGGGGAATCATTGCCGGAGCAAACACCTCAGGAGCTGCCCTTTACTATCGAAAAAATGTCCTTGACCGGCTCCAGCCGGGCGGGAATAGCATCATTCACCATTCAAGGACAATTCAACATCTCTTGGCCGTCTGATATTGTGCATATTCAGGATTTTAAATATCACCCTATATTAGCCGATATCCTTACGGCTTTGCAGTCTCTAACATTGAACGTAGGCCCCTTCTCTCTGACGAGTGATATGTACAGTCCGATCGTCGTGCATCGCTCTTCAAATAATTTCATATATCTGGACAAAATTTCCAGCGGTGGTTTGGTGCAGCTAAACATCAATCCCAATACCGGCGTGTTTACCTTAAAGCTGACAAATGTGGATTTGGCCGGTTTGGCAGCGCCTTTGTATCTCAGTTTCAGTTTGAATAGCAACCTTTTGGGCGTTTGGGAAGAGACGGTTGAACTCACCGGTGATGATTTATTGCAGCTTGGCGTGACTATCCCACTTTCTTTACAGGCAGGGAACACTGATGCACTGAGTGTGGATGATGCCCGATGTTTTCAATCGTCGCGTCCCCGCGCTGATATGCTTATCGTTCGCGGCGGCTTATGTCTGGATGAAAATCCGGCGGATCCCACGGCGGAAGATATAATCCTCACCTACGGCACGTATCAGTTAACCCTACCGGCCGACAACTTACAGAAATTCGGGACCAACGGACTGCTGGCTCGGTTGAATAACGATAACACCTTCGCCCTGATCCTCATTAATCCCGACCGCATGAATTTTCAAGCTATTATCCTTAAGGCCGACATTGACGAACAAACTGAACCCGTCGCCTTCGGCCTGAAATTCGCCGGTTTCGATCAGACCGCGATTGTCCCATGACACCGAACGTGATTTCCCATCATCGCAACCATAAAAAAGCCCCCGGCGTTTCTTAACGTCGGGGGCAAATTGTGTCTGCTTGCAACTTACAGCGCCCAGCCGGCGGCCCCCATCCAGTCCCCGCACAACAGCAATAAATCCGCCATCGTTACGGAACCATCGCCGTTGTAGTCGCTATCCTGGCCTGAACCGGCCTGCTGCCACTGGGCCGCCAACCAGCCAAACTCCACTAAATCCGTCACACCATCGTTATTCACATCGCACAACAGGCTCCAGCCTTCCGGCGTGCGGCTGGCCTGGGCCGTACCGCCATAGGCGCCCAGATTCTTGCGAACATTGGCCGCATCCGCCGCTTCTTCGCCTATTCCCTCTGACGGATGGGCCATATCTATCACCGGGCTGGTCTGTGCATCCGTCACCCATGCGTCGGCCGCTTCATTCCAGTGGCCCGCCGTGCTTTGCAGGTGATAATCCCCATTGGCCGGATCAACAAATAAAGGCTCCCGGTCACAGCAGCCCGCCGGCCAGTTATAGCTGTTGCCGCTGCCGCTGAGGTAATAGCTCTCTGTTCCCCCCTGAACATCACAATAAGCCAGCGCTGCCGATGACACAGAAGTTAAATACAAACCCGGTCCGCCGGGCGCGGTATTGCCCCATAAAATGCTGTTTGAACAGGATAAGCTGCCGTTCATAATATACGCCGCCCCGCCGTAGGAACTGGCGGTATTATTCGCCATAGTCCCCTGCCTGAACGTAACGTTGGACATGATGACGCACAAAGCCCCGCCCCCAACGGCTGCGTTATCAACCAGCAAGCAACGTTCCAGCAGGGGTGCTGCGTAATTCTTTGCATACACGGCGGCTCCGTAAGTCGAGTTACATTCCTGGATGCGCATATTCCGCAAGGTCACAGCGCCGCCATCCAGAAACAGCCCGCCGCCATGCGCATCCGCCCGACAATTCAATATACGACAGTTCTCGATAACCGGAGAAGAACTGATACAATATATCCCGCCCCCGGCGCTGGTGGTGTAGCCGTTGGTAATGGTCAGGCCCTGCACACGGGTGGCGCTGCTTTCGCCGCCATCGATGATAAGACATCGGCCGCTGCCCTGAGCATCGATCACTGTAGCGGCGACCACTTGCGGATTCGTCGGCTCTATGCTGCGCAAGATGATAGTCTTGCCGCTAAAGTCAATATTGCGATTACCGGTTCCCGTGTAGGTTCCCGGCAAAACCGTAATCGTCACGCCGGATAGCGCGTAATCAATCGCTTCCTGGATGGCGTCGAACGGATGCCCCGCCGAACCATCTTCCAGAAAATCGCTCACCAGCGGGTCGTTCGGGCCGGGATCGCCGGCGGCGTCATCATCCACAAATATTTCCAAAGGAAGAATGATATAGTTTTTTGTCGCAACGGCGCTATAGCCCGAACCGCCATCCTCAAACGCCCGCGCCTTAAAGGTGCAGGTTTCTGTTATGGTTGCGCCCGCACCCAATATCGGATCGCTCCGCGTCGGCTCCGCGCCGTTGGTGATATAATGAATCGTCCAGCCGGTTTTGGGAAACGTCCCCGTCACAGCCGCCCTCAGCAAATAGGAGCCTGACGCCGGCACAATCGTCGGCGCTATCAGTTCATCCGGCGTAATGGTGTATTGCGCCGTACTAACAGCGCTGTAAATGGACGTGCCAACCTTCTCCGCCCAAACCTTTAAAACACCATCTTCCGTGAATGTTATCGGCCCGGTATAAATCGGATCGCCGCTGTCTGGATCGCTGCCGTCGGTGGTGTAATGTATCGTCCAGCCGCCGCCCGGTAAACTAACGGTCGCGGCCACCGAAGGATAATACTCACCCGCAGCCGGCGTAATCACCGGCACGATGACATGCGGATCAATGGCCAGCGATGGATCGCCATAAAGGCAAAAAACAATAAAATTCCGCCAACTGCCGAGATAAAGATCCCTTTTGAGATTATGCAGTGCCTGGCCGCACGTCTGATTTTCGGTAACGATTCGCAGAGCATACTGATACCCGAATCCGCCGCCGCTGGTGGAATAACGGAAGTCCGTTTCCCCTTTATTATACAGCGACATGGCCGTCGCCCCGATGGTGGCGAGGCAGCCGTGCTTGAGCAACCTGTAAGACAGATTGTTGGACGTATCCGGATCGGAATTGCTGCATGAACCCTGGAAAGTAAAAGAGGGATAGGCATCATTCAACTGCGGTGCCAGGCTTGAATTGAATATGTCCGTCGCCCCATCGCTGTCGCCGTGCGCCTGCCAGATGACCAGACCGAAAGGATTGGCCTTCCAGGCGTTAACCACATTGGTGCTGCTGCACGGCGTCTTTTCCCACGACGGCGGCGGATCCAGCGTGGTGTAATCGTAGATACGATACCAGCCCCAATTCCAAAGCGACAAAAAATCATCCTTGATCTGCTCGCCCAATTGCCAGGCAGGCGTGTACTCAGCCGGGTCCGTATTCAACGGATTCATCGGCAGCAGACAGTTATGCCGCCAGCCGATATTGAACATTTGCAACTCATAATTCATCGTTCGGGTCAGAATATTATCCAAATCAGCAATACTGCCGTAATAGGGAATCCGCCCGGGAATCACTTCCCACCACGTGTCCACGCCGCCGGGGCCGAAGTCATCGTTATCGGGGTTGCCGTCGTAATCGCATTCACCCCACCGCCCGTCGCCATCAAGGTCCCAGTCGCCCGTCAGGTCGGCGAAATAATAATCCGACGGCGCCTGCTTGCTGGTGGGATAAGAATCATAAATATTAATCCACTTCATGGCCACCGCGCCGCTGGACCAGCTTTGCGGCCCGATGAACAGGACATATTCGATGTTATCCGTTAAATAATGCGCCTGCAGCCATGCCCGAATATTATCCGCCGCCGTCGGGCCGTAGCCGCCGCCGAAGTCATCCTCGGTAATCACCTGCACATCAAAATACAGCCGCTGTTTATGGGCGACAAAATCAGCCAGTTTCGTGGAGTTGGCCTCGATGTAATTGGTCGTGATAATAACATACCCCGTACCGTTAACAGCGGCCTCACCCTCTGCGGCCGCGGCGGCGGGTTCATAATCGCCCCCGGCCGCATCGAAATTCACCGCCAGTTGCTCTACCGCCCGACGGGCCGATGCCAACGGCCGATGCGCCGAGGCTGCAACTCCCCGGTTTTGCCGCTGATAAGTCACATTGAGCGTCGCCGCCTCCAACAGCTTCATCGCTCCGGTCACGGGATTATATTGGGCCAGCGGCACGGCGATATCCGCCAGATGATACTGCCGCAATTGCCCCACCTGCACCAACCGCGCCTCCGCCGCCGGGCTAAAGGCATCCTGCGACCACGCCAGCGTATCGAAACCATCTATCAGAGTTTTCCCCGCGGGCCATTCGATGACCTCATTACCATCTTCATCGCGCCCCACCGGCGCCGCCACCGGCCGCACCGCCACCGGCCCGGTAACCGGCACATAGGCGGCCTCGGTCAGTTCCGCTTGCACCGTCTCCGGCCGCACATCCGGCGGCAGCAAAATCGTCACCAGCTTCCACGGAATATCCGGCTGACCCACAGGATTTAAACCAACACCCTCCGGACAAACCAACGTCTGCCCGCCCTGCCCATCAGCCGAAACCCCCGCCGTCACTTGCACCACCCCGCCCTCCCGGCCATCCACCACAAGCTGAATTTCTCCCGCCAGCGCCCCTGCCCA
>CAZOCV010000146.1:2214-9141 GCA_964578395.1 uncultured Pirellulales bacterium | reverse complement strand
GCCGAGGCGTCGCGCTGCCTCAATTGCGGCGGATGCAGTGTTTGCCGGGAATGCGTGCGCGTCTGCAAAGCGCACGCTATCAACCACGACATGCAGGATAAGCAAGTATCGCTCAATGTCGGAGCGGTGATTTACGCCGGTGGTTACGATGTGTTTGACGCCACGCGCAAGAGCGAATACGGCTTTGGGCGCTTCCCTAATGTGGTCACCTCGATGCAGTTCGAGCGCATCCTGAGCGCGTCAGGCCCTTACGAGGGCCACCTCAAACGGCCCGGCGACGGCAAGACCGCCCGCCGCGTAGCCTGGATTCAATGCGTCGGCAGCCGTGATGTCACCTGCGGCAATGATTATTGTTCGAGCGTATGCTGCATGTACGCCACCAAGGAAGCCATCATCGCCAAGGAGCATCAGGCGGACGTCGAACCGACGATTTTCTTTATCGATTTACGGGCTTTCGGCAAAGGCTTTGAAAGTTTCTACAACCGCGCCGAAAACGATTACGGCGTGCGTTACGTGCGCAGCCAGATTTCCTCCGTGAAGGAAAACCCCGTCAACGGCAATTTGATCGTGCGTTACGTTGGCGAGAACGGGCAGGGTCTTCAGGAAGAAGAATTTGATATGGTCGTGCTGAGCGTCGGTCTGACCGCGCATCACTCGACCAGGCAACTTGCTCAGGTGGCGGGATTAACTACCAACCGCTTTGGCTTTATCGAAAATCAACCTTATCTGCAAAGCGCCACCAACCGTGACGGCATTTTCATGTGCGGCGCTGTCAGCGGTCCGCGTGATATCCCGGAAACCGTCATGCAGGCCAGTGCGGCGGCGGCGCTGGCGGGCGAACTGCTGGGTGTCAGCCGCGGCAGTGAGGTGGAGATCAAGGAGTACCCGCCGCAGCGCGACATTACCGGCGAGGATCCGCGCATCGGCGTATTCATCTGCCACTGCGGCAGTAATATCGCTTCCACGATTAATGTCGAACAGGTTGCCGAGGCCATCGGCAAAATTCCCGGCGTGGTTCATGCCGAAACCAATATTTACACCTGTTCGCAGGATACGCAGGAAAAAATGAAGCAGATTATCCGCGACCAACGTCTGAACCGCGTGATTGTCGCCTCCTGCACGCCGCGCACGCATCAGCCGCTGTTTCAGGAGACCATGCGCGAGGCGGGGCTGAATCAGTGGATGTTTGAAATGGCCGATATCCGCGAGCAGTGTTCGTGGGTGCATCAGAAAGACCCGACGCGGGCGACGCAGAAGGCGATAGACCTTGTTCGCGGCAGCGTCGGCAAGAGCAAGTTTCTGGAACCGCTCACGTTCCAGAAAGTCGGTGTCACCCGCGCTGCGCTGGTGATTGGCGGCGGCGTCAGCGGTATGGCCGCGGCCCTATCGCTGGCCCGGCAGGGATTCGCCACGCACCTGGTGGAAAAATCGGACAAACTGGGCGGCAACCTGTATCATGTTCATCACAGCATCGAAGGCCATGACTGGCAGGCGTATCTGCACAACATGATTCGTGACGTGCAGGCTCACGAAAACATTACCGTTTACCTCAACAGCCAAATCGATGAGGTGGCCGGTTTCGTCGGTAACTTCACCACCCGCCTGCAGAGCGGCAGCACGGCGGAAATCAAACACGGTATTATCATCGTCGCCACGGGTGCGGCCGAATATCAACCGGATAAGTTCCTGTTCGACCAAAATAACCGCGTTATCACCCAGTGGCAACTGGAAGAAAAACTGCAAAACGGCTTTAACGCCGAAAATGTGGTTATGATTCAGTGTGTCGGCAGCCGCGATACCGAGCACCCCTGGTGTTCGCGCGTGTGCTGCGGCGAAGCCGTCAAAAACGCCCTGGCCATCAAGGCGAAAAATCCCGCGGCTACCGTCACCATTCTTTATCGTGACATTCGCACGTATGAATACAAGGAAATTTATTATCGCCAGGCCCGCGAACGGGGCGTGCGGTTTATTCATTTTCCGGACGATAAATATCCCGATGTCGCGGCCAAGGGCAATGGCCTCAAAATCACCGTGCATGACACCGTCATCAATGAAGCGGTTACTCTTACGGCGGATATGCTGGTGCTCAGCGCCGCCACCGTTCCCGACCTTGTGACCAACGAACGGCTGAGCGAATTGCTCAAGGTTCCCCTTAATAGTGATGGCTATTTCATGGAGGCTCATGTCAAGCTCCGGCCGGTGGATTTCGCCAACGAAGGCATTTACGTCTGCGGCCTGGCCCATTCGCCCAAATACACCGAGGAAAACATCACCCAGGCGCTGGCGGCGGCGGGCCGGGCGGCGGTTACGCTCAGCAAGGAGTTTCTTGAAGTCGGCGGCGTCATCGCCGTGGTCAATGAAGATTTGTGCGCCAGTTGTCTGACCTGCGTCCGCGAGTGCGTCTATAACGCGCCCTTTATCAACGAGCGCGGCAAGGCCGAGATTGAAGCGGCCAAGTGCCAGGGCTGCGGCAATTGCACCGCCGCCTGTCCTGCCAAGGCGATTCAGTTACGCACCTTCACCGACGACCAGGAACACGCTTTGTTTATGAGCATTCTCAAACACGAGGACGCCGTGGAGGTCTGTCCGTAAGCAGAAATACCATGACTGAACCCAACACCAACGAACCGAACATCATCGCCTTGTGTTGTCATTACTGCGCCTTCACGGCCGCGGACCTGGCCGGCACAATGCGCTTGCAGTACCCGCCCAACATTCGTATTGTGCGGCTGCCCTGTACCGGCCGGGTGGATGTCAATATGATGCTGCAGGCCTTCGTCGAAGGTGCTGACGGCGTGATGGTCGCCGGCTGCGAGGTGGGCAGTTGCCACTTTATCGCAGGCAACATCCGCGCCGCCAAGCGCGTCGCGTACGCGAAAAAACTATTGGCCGAAACCGGCATCAATCCCGAACGGCTGGACATGTTTTACATCGCCGCCAGCCAGGGACCGCTTTTTGCGGAGACGGCCACAAAATTTACCGAAAAAATAAAACAATTAATGAACCCAACGAAGGCCGAACACCCCCAAGCTCCGGCCGCCGCGGAGATATAAAATGATTACCGCCGAACGCAAACCTTTTGACGCCATTTATGAATTCGCCCGTCGGCACAAAAAAGTGCTGGTGCTGGGCTGCGGCACCTGCGTCACCGTCTGTATGGCCGGCGGCAAAAAAGAAGCCGAAATTCTCACCAGCCAGCTCACCCTGAGGGCGCGTCAGGAGGGTGTGGATTTGCACGTGGAGGAGCACACCATCGAGCGGCAGTGCGACCGGGAATTTTTCGATGAAGCCACCCAGCGTAAAATCAAAGATGCCGACGCGGTTATTTCGCTGGCCTGCGGCGTGGGCGTACAGTTCTGCATCGAAGTACTGCCGGATGCGATTGTCTATCCCGGCGTCGATACGAAATTTTACGGCGCCACCATTGAACAGGGCCTTTGGAGCGAACGCTGCGGCGGCTGCGGCAACTGCGTGCTGGAACAATACGGCGGCATCTGCCCCGTGGCCCGCTGCTCCAAAAGTCTGCTTAACGGCCCCTGCGGCGGCTCGGCCAAAGGCAAGTGCGAAGTGCATTCCGACATCGATTGCGTCTGGCAGTTGATTTACGACCGCATGAAAAAGCTCGGTCGGCTGGATGAACTGGAAAAAAATCAGCCCGCCAAGGACTGGACCACCGGCCGGGACGGCGGACCGCGGCGTATCGTGCGCGAGGATGTCACTCTGGAAGATAATTCTAAATAAATGATGGAAGCTATGGCGATGTCTAAATCTGACGGGCGTTTGGAAAAAATGTTTGCTCAAGGGCATTTCGTCGTCACCGGCGAACTGGGGCCGCCCAAGAGCGTCGATGTTGACCTCATTAAGGAGAAGGCCGGCCATTTGCGCGGCTGCGTGGACGCCGTCAACATCACCGATAACCAGACCGCCATTGTGCGGATGAGTTCGTTCGCCACGGCGCTATTGGTGCAGGCCCAGGGCCTTGAGCCGGTCATGCAGATTACCTGCCGCGACCGCAACCGCATCGCCATTCAGAGCGATATCCTCGGTGCGGCCGCCCATGGCATTCATAATATTCTTTGTTTGACCGGCGATCATCAGTGTTTCGGCAATCATCCCACCAGCAAAAACGTTTTCGATCTGGATTCCATCCAGCTTATCGCCATGCTCAAGGCCATGCGCGATGATGGTGTTTTCGCCTGCGGTGAGGAAATCAAGACGTCCAAAAAAGCCGACGTCAAGCCGCCGCGAGTGTTTATCGGCGCGGCCGCCAACCCCTTCGGCGATCCCTTCGAGTTTCGGGTGGTCCGCCTGGCGAAAAAAGTCGCCGCCGGGGCCGATTTTATCCAGACGCAGTGTATCTACGACATGGAGCGTTTCGCCGAATGGATGAAACAGGCCCGTAATCGCGGCCTGCATGAAAAGACCAGAATTATGGCCGGCGTTACGCCCCTCAAAAGCGTCGGGATGGCCAAATACATGCGTGATTCCGTCGCCGGCATGATTGTGCCCGACAGTTATATCGATCGCCTCGGCAAGGCCGAAAACGCCGCCGAGGAAGGTATCGCTATCTGCGTCGAACAGATGCGGCAGCTTCGTGAAATCGAAGGTGTGGCCGGCGTCCACCTGATGGCCATTGAATGGGAACACAAAGTCAAAGGTATTGTCGAGAAAGCGGGCTTATTGCCCCGTCCGGCAATTTAAAGGTATGGCCGGTCGATATGGCGGCAAAACTTCAGGTGAGATTTTATAGTCGTATTTGTATAAAGGATTAAACATGCCCAGCGGTAAATTTTATCAGATTGGCGAAAGCGTTCATGCCAGTATCCCCAAGACCGGCGCTATTATGAAAGAGCTTGTCAACGCCGGCCCCGGTGCTTACGAGAAACCCGGCGACGCTCTTAATTACATGGTTGCCCTGATTGCCGATCAGGCCGCCAAAGGTGCTGATTACATTGCCGTCAACGTGGATGCCTTCGGCGAGGATGACCCGGCGCTGGCCGTGGACCTGATGCGCAAATATGTCGCCCTGGTCAAAAAACACGGCGGCGGCGTGCCCGTCTGCATTGATTCCAGCGGCCTGAATGTCCTCAAGGCCGGCCTGGCGGAATGGTACAGCACTCCCGGCCTGCCCGTCCCGCTGGTCAATTCCGTCAAGGTCAGCACCATCGACCAACTGCTGCCCCTGCGGAAAGCCCACCCCTTCAAGGTGATCGGCATGTTGGTGGACGAAGCCGGCCGCGCCGATGAAGCCGACGTCAATACCATCTACAAACTGGCCCGCACCATTTTCGACGCGGCCACGAAAAAATACGGCTTCAAGCCTGAGGATATTTTCTTCGACACTACGTCCTTCCCGCTGGCGATTGACCTGCCCATGATGCCCGGCAAGCCCAGCTTTACGTATCGCTGCTTCGAATCGATTAAAAAAATCAAGTCCGACCCCGATATGAAAAATGTGCATTTTTCGCTGGGCATCACCAACTGCGTCAATGACCTGCCCGCCCGCAAGATCGGCGTCTGCCGCGCCTACGTGCAGAAAGGCCGCGAATATGGCCTCGACGGCGGCATCGTCAACGTCAACCACGGCTACGGCCAAAAGCCCGCCGACGCCGACCTGCTCGCCCTGGTTACCGCCTTCGCCGAAAACGATGGTTCCGCCGACAAAAGCATGAACGCCATGATGCTCATGGGCGAGTTCTGCCGCCAAAACCGCAAGTAAGGTGTCGCGGGCATCCTGCCCGCGCTTGCGAATGTTATGAACAATATACAAGAGTAGAATGCCCGACCATTATCGACAACGGATGCGATAATTATCCCCGTCCGTTTTTTTATATCTTGGATGTAGTATTGCCACTATCCGACGGCGATGCTTCATTAACACCAGATTCGCACGCGGCGCTACGATATTTACTGAACAGGATGCCGTGATAAATCTGCCAAAACGCCAAAAACACTGCTATGGAAAAAAGAACTATCCTTGCTGACATCAGTGTCGATGTAAATGGATGCACACAAATAGCCACAATGCCGTAGGGGACGGCCTCCATGTAAAAAAACATCGGTCGTACATCTTTCAGATTGCCTCGTTTAATATCGAGCCAAATCAGTCGAGGACGAATGATCCGCCAAGCTACCAAACCTGCCAAAGGTATTGCCAGGACTATGTAGTTTACTGCAAATCCTTCCATCCTTTTGCCCTTAGCTGGTTTTTTCTATCGCAATCTTCAGCATTTGTCCGCTCAGATCAATCTCCTTGCCATCCGTAACTCCGCCCTGGGTCATCTCATCGCAGAGGGTTTCCTTGCGGATGGTGTCGCCGTGATCGCGGATGGCTTGCTGCAGGTTGGCATCGTCAGACGACCAGGTGATGCGGATATGGTTTTGGATTTCCAGGCCGGAGTCTTTGCGGAGTTGCTGCACGTGCCGGACGATATCCCGCGCCCAGCCTTCGCGGCGGAGTTCATCGGTGATTTTGATGTCTAATATTATTATTGGGTTTGCATCACTTGAAACAACAAGGTTATTTGGAAATATTTGCTCAACTTTAATATCTTCCGAATCCAAATAATAACGAGGTTGATTATCATTATATGCCAAAGGAAGAGGCACTTTTTGTCCTATTTCGATGAATTGGACAATTTCCTTTGGGCTGGCTGCTTCTAATAATGACCTTATTGTATTTAGCTCTTTTCCAAATTTAGGACCAGCGATTTTTGGATTAATCTCAACCTTGTATTCGCAAAATCTTGCCAAAGTATCCGCAACTTCTAATTCCTTAATATTTAATTCATCCAGTATATGGGATTTATATCTTTCAAGTACTTTCGGTGTTGCTTCATCAAGTTTATTTTCAGTTTGCGTGATAACAATCAGCCGCGACAACGGCTGCCGCACCCGCAGTTGCTTCGCTTCGCGCAGGCTCAGCAC
>CAZOCV010000146.1:0-2114 GCA_964578395.1 uncultured Pirellulales bacterium | reverse complement strand
TCGCTCTGGTTTTTCGGCCGCCAGAAGCGCCGGCGGTTCCGCCGAATGTACCAGTTGCTCATCCGCTCGATAAAATCATCCGCCGCCGTAATCAGCCGGGCCACATCGAACGCCGCCAAGGCCTCATTGGCCGTCCGCACCAGCACCTGCAGCTTCGACAAGAGCCACCGGTCGATATCCTGCAGGTCCGCATACGCCACGCGCTGCCGCGTGGGGTCAAAGCCATCCAGCCGGGCGTAATTGACGAAAAAGCTGTAACTGTTCCACCAAGTGCTGAAGACCCGCCGCCGCACCTGGTCGCCCACGCCGTAGCCGAAGTTGAGGTTATTGGTCGGGTTGTGCCCGCAGTAAATCCACCGCATCACATCCGCCCCCATCTTCTCCACCGCCTCATCGAACCAAATCGCGTTGCCGGTGGATTTGTGCATCTCCTTGCCCTGCTCATCGCGCACGAGGGCGTGGCCCAGCAGCGTCTTAAACGGCGGGATGCCCTCCATCATCGTGCTCATCGACAACAGGGCATAGAACCAGTTGCGAAACTGTCCCGGAAAACATTCCAGCACCAGATCCGCCGGTATCCACTGCTTCCAGTAATCGCGGTCCTCGTTGTACTTCACCGTCGAATACGGTACAATCCCCGCATCCAGCCACGGATTGCCCACATCGGGAATCCGCGTCGCTTCCTTGCCGCACTTATCGCACTTGATGCGAATGGCGTCCACCCACGGCCGGTGCGGACTGTTGCCCTCGAAGGCCTCCCACCCGGCAATCGCCCGCTCCTTAAGCTCCTCGCGGCTGCCAATCACGTCGAACCAGCCGCACGAACATTCGAAAATCGGCAGCGCCAGCCCCCAGAAGCGTTTCTTGCTGATCATCCAGTTGCCCATGTTCTCCAGCCAGTTGAGTTCCTGCTCGCGTCCCCAACTGGGAATCCACTGAATCTGCTTGACCACCTCCATGATTTCGCCCCGCCACTTCATATCGATGAACCACTCATCCACCGCCCGAAACACCAGCGGGCTGCGGCACCGCCAGCAGTGCGGGTAATCGTGGGCGTACTTTTCCTTTTTGTAGTACAGGCCCTTTTCCCGCAGCTTTTCGATGACCGGCTCGGCCACTTCCAACGCGCTCTTGCCCGTCAGGAACCCATAGCCTTCCAGATAAACGCCGTTGTCGCCAATGGGCATCAATACCGGCAGGTCCAGTTCCTTGCCCAAATCGAAGTCTTCCTTGCCGCAGCCCGGCGCGATATGCACGATGCCCGTGCCATCGGTAGCGCTGATTTCCTCCCACGCAATCACGCGATGGGTATAGCCTTTATCCTTAAACGTCCGCTGGACAATTTCCAGTTCATCGAACGGCCCATCATACTCCCAGCCGACCATCGCGGCGCCTTTGATGGTCCCTGCCACGGTGAACGGGCCTTTCTCCTTGAGGATATGCACCAGCGTTTCGGCCAAATAGTAGGTTGACTCGCCCTGTACGGCCTTAACATAGGTTAATTCCGGGTTTACCGCCGCCGCCACGTTGGCCGCCAGCGTCCACGGCGTCGTCGTCCATACCAGCAGATATTCATTCTTGCGTCCCCGCAGTGGAAACCGCACGAACACGGCCGTATCCTCGACGTTCTTGTATCCTTCCCGCCGTTCCTGCTCGCTGATACCCGTCTCGCACCGCGGGCACCACGGCATGGCGTCGAGGCCCTTATAAATCAGCCCCCGGCTGTGGCATTTCTTGAGAAACGACCAGATGGTGTAATTATTGACATCGCTGATGGTATAGTAGCTGTTGTCCCAGTCCATCCAGTACCCCAGGCGGATGGATTGCTCCGTCTGCACCTTGGAGAATTTGGCCACGCGGGCCTTGCAGCGGTTGATGAACGTCTCGAGCCCCTGCTTGAGGATGTCGGCCTTGGTCGCCAGGTTCATTTCCTTCTCGACCTCGACCTCGACCCACAGCCCCTGGCAGTCGAAGCCGTTCTGATACCGCTGCTCCCGCCCCAGCATCGCGTTATACCGCTGGTAGCAGTCCTTGAGCGTCCGGCCCCAGGCATGATGCACGCCCATGGGGTTGTTGGCCGTAATCGGCCCATCCAGAAACGACCACTTCGCCTT
>CAZOCV010000145.1:0-9177 GCA_964578395.1 uncultured Pirellulales bacterium | reverse complement strand
CAGTAGGGCTGAATCATAAAATAGGCGTTGTGTTCGGCCGCCAGTTGGATCAGCGGCTCGACCTGGTCAAGGTTATCATCCAGCAGCACCGCCATCAGGTTGACCCGCTGCCACTCATAGCGGCGTGCCCGGCTGAAGGCCTCCAGCGCCCGCACGGCCCGCTCGAAGGCTCCCTGCACCCCGCGAGCGGCATCATGCCGCCTGGCGTCGGCGTAATCGAGGCTGATGGATGCGCCCCACAGACCCGCCGCGAACAGCTCTTCCGCCAGCGGCCCTGTCGCCCGCCAGCCGTTGGTGGTGATAAACGGGAAATGCCACCGTCCCACCGCCCGCACAATATCGGGCAAGTCCGGCCGCAGCAGCGGCTCGCCGCCGGCCAGACTGATCAGCAGCGTTCCCCACTTGGCCAGCTTTTTCGCTCCGGCCTCGAACTGCTCCAGCGTCTGTTCCGGCTGCGAACCCATCGGGTCCTTCCAATAGTGGCAGAACCCGCAGCGGAAGTTGCACCGGTAGGTCACCTGCCAGGCGCACCACACCGGCCGGGCCGCACAATACGCCCGTAACAGCCGCCATTTTTTACCTTGTTCGCTTACCATCGCAGCGACAGTATGTTACCGCCTTTGCCCCGGCAAAATCAAGGGAGTATTGAACGTTAGAATAGAAGCTAGAAGTAAGAAGCTAGAATTAAAAGCCCCGGCTGATAAGCCGGGATTCTTCGCCCGCGACTCTCGACGGTTGGGCGCCATGCTCGCGCTGGCGTGAGAATGGCTGTTGGGAGTACCGCCTTCAGGCGGGCCGTTTGCCCTCGTCGTCCGCCCATCGCAAACGGCCAAGCTGAAGCTTGAACTCCCAACCCAAGTGGCTTGGGCGTCTCGCCCAAGATTCTGTTGGTAAAGCCGCTTATGACAAATCATCCATCTTGGCTGGGATAGCCACGCCGCCTTGCCACAGGCTTGTCCTTTTTTTTCCTGCCGTTACAATGGGACCCGTACGCTGTTCTTTGGGACCAGGCCATAGCCTTTATTCGGAGTGTTCCTATGAAAAAGTTAAAAGGCTGGATGATCATAACCATCATCATTTTATTCATTATCTGGTTAGCAACCGTGAACCATGTACATCACCAAGCCCTTTCAAAAGTAGCCTTGTATGGTCTGGTCTTTGAAGTACATAACGAACAAACGGGAGAACATCTGAATATTAAGATATCATCCCCCTCCACACCAACCCAGGGATTCGACCTGCCTTACCTGATGGAAATGCCGCCTTACGGGCCTTATCGCATCACCTGTGCCGCCACGGAAATGCCCTCCCTCAGAATTAGTCATGAAGGTTACGAGGATGTCGTGCTTACGCTTGAACAAATTGGAAGTCGAATTATAGGCGGGACAACTTCGGCGACCGTGGTCAAGATGCAAAAAACCAAGTGATTTGTTGAGGTATTGCAATGAAAATAAGATTCCTGTCATTATTAATCGCCATTCTAATAATAGGTTGCGAATCCAAACCTAAAGAGGACTGGACCACTCCTCTGCACGAGGCCCTGCGCAGCGCCAATCGATTACTCGTCCGTTCCGGCGGCACGTGTCACCGGCAACCCGACCAGGAAATAATCCTGCTTGATCTACGTGATGCCGGGCAGGTTAACGAGATTATCCAAGCCATCCAAATCGACCCGGAGAAAAGCGGTTCTGCTTGCGCATGTTGCGGCAATCCCACCCTGGAGTTTTATCAGGATGAAACGCTGATACTTTCCTTGAGCTTTCATCACAGTAAAAGCTTGCGTTGGCCCGGTGGAAAGTGGTCGGGAGATGGCGCCTTAACCCGGCAAAGTGCGGATGTTCTCATTAAGTGGCTCGATAATCACGGTGTTACCGAACCCCGGCAGGAGAGGGAACGCAGCCTCCGCCTTGAGGAGCAGACGCGGATATCCCAAGAAAAGTGGCTCAAGGCCATGCCGTCCTCTCTCAAACCTTTTTGGAAGCGTATGCAAGAAGATGCCGAGTTCGCCGACAGCCATACACAAGTTATGAGTCAGGCGTTGAACCGGCAGTTTCCTGATCCGGATAAACGCATCCTTACTCTGCTGACATGGTACGGCTCGGGAGAAGGGCCCTGGTCGGGATTTCCCTCTTACGAAGAAGCTGCCGAAGCGCTGCTGTTGCTGCACACAACACCCGCTATTCTGGACGCCGTCCAAAACGTCAACCTGACCGAAATTCAACAGGAAGGCCTGGCTCGTTTTTTTGGCGGGTCGGATTTTGTCTATGATCGTCCCCAGGATCTTCGCCGAGTACCTGATGGCTTGAAAGCACGACTGCTGGAATACTGCCTCAAGAGTGATGATTCGGATAAAAGAGACCGGGCCCAACGGGCATTCGGCAATAAAAAGTAAACGCCATAAAGCCAAAAATGGTTTGATGGTTATATTTCTCAAACTCAGCACGGCTCCAAGGTGAGATATAATAGAAATTCTCAGCGAGGCATAAAATGACTCAACCGCAACCGGTCAGGAAGAAGCCCCTTTACCTCAGTTGCTTGCTATTTTTTCTTATCCTTTTGCTCATGGGTGTGCTGCTGTTTGCCGCTATTGCTATCTATAGCCATTACTACATCAAATGGGAGGAGTCACATGACATTGCCTTTGACATGCTGCGGTGGCATGACGGCAGCCGCACCATCGTTAACCAGCATCCAGAGGCCCGCCATCGCATCAGCATGTATCGCGATTTTATTAACCATCAGCCCTGGCAGGGCAAGACACGCGAACAATTGGAACAGTGGCTTGGTCCTCCCGACAATTTTCCCTTTTACGAGGGCTGGGACTTCAACTATTGGCTTGGCCCGCAACGCGGCCCTGTGAAAGTGGATTCCGCCTGGCTATGCTTTAAGTTTGATGCCGACGGCAAAGCCATTGATGCCCAAATGCTCCAGGATTGATATTTCGCGGGGTTTGTTGGCCTCGCCGCGGGCTTAATATCGTAATCCGCAGTTATACGGCATGATGACGGTCTGGTGTTCGTCAATTATTTCATGAGGAAATGACCGCTTCATGGTGATGGAGCGCCGGGCCGCGCCGCCCCATTTACTAAATATTATCAGCGACACCGTAACATCATCGTCAGTAAAACTTACCCACGCGGGAAAACGCGCGAGGATTTTCGTATCATTATAATTGGCGTGCCAGTAGAGATAAAACTGATCCGCAACCACCTGCAGCGCCGCCAGTTGGATAAACCCCTGACGGCTGCCATCCGTATGAATGCGGTTTATGTACGCATTGCTCATATTCACGGAATCAGTTGTTGTTTCAAAAGCCTCTTCGAAAACAGCCATGTCGGTCAGTGGTTCACTGTTTTCCCTTCGCGCATAAAGCAAGGGGTATGCATGGTTACGAGTTGAATTATAAACATAGTCCAGCACATAACCCTTATCCATGCGGAGCCTGTCAAAAACTTCAAAATATCGGTTGACATCAAAGTTTCGCGGCATATCAGCAAGCGGTCCTTCGCGTCCGCGGCGGATATCTTCCATCTTTTTATTAATGTCGTCGTCAGCGTGCGCATCTTCGGAGGTTTCTTCCTGAAGGAACTTTTCCAGATACTCATGCATATCGATCTTCGCGGCCGCCTGCATGGCGCGGATGTCTTTGATCCGACCATACAAATCCGGAGGAAAGATCAGCCACAATACCGCCAGCCCACCCATAACCAGGATGGCGAATTTTAATTTGCGGCGTTTTTTGAACCAGCGGATCAAGGATGCCTTTCAATCGTAAGGGTTATTCCCGCCCAGTAGGCGGCTTCATAGTTCCAGCCGCTGGGCTGGTGGACCAATTCGAGTTCGACGTCCTGGCCGGCGAACTGGGTGAGGGGGATTTTTATCTCGACCCAGCCGCCGGTCGAGCAGGCCGCACTGATAGACTGGTTGAGCAGCTCCCGGCCGTTGGCCCGTACGATCAGGGTCCAGTCGCTGACGGGGTCGAGGTGATGGCCCACGGTTAATTTTAAGACGGCGGCCTGGTGTTCCGGCAGGCTAACTTTTTTGGACAGGACGCACGGCGTCTCCTGGTCATAGGGATGCGTCACCAGGACGTTTTCGCGGCCCTGGTACTGCGGCCGCAAGCCCGGATTCATCTCCCAGCCGCAATGGGTCAGTTTCCAGCCGGGGGCGAACGTCTCGACCTCTACGGACATATCCTTATCCGGCATAGCGGTAATCAGCCGCCTTTCGCCTTCGCTGTAGCGGCTGTCGGCGATCGGCCCCGGCCGCCATGAGGGCTGATAAGGTCCGGGCTTGGGTGTTTGCACGGGTATCACAAACACTTCTTCGCCGTCGGCGCCGCCTTCGATGTATCCGCCCTGATGGAACAGCGCCTGGCGGGCGAGCCTGCCGCAGACGTCAATGAGCATGGGGAAGTTATACGTTGTGAAGCTGAATTTGCCTTCCGGGTCAATCGCCGAAACGAACTTTTCCGGCAGTTGGGAAAATCCCATCGACGTCGCCAGTATGCCCGCGGCATTGGACGGATTGCAGTCGCTGTCGTGCCCGCAGCGGGTGGCAATGGTGATGGTTTTATCCAAATCTCCCCGGCCGTAGAGCAAACCCATCACGATATAGGCCCCATTAATCTTGGCGTCAATATTCCCGGTGGTGGGGGTCAAAGAGACGCAGCAATTATAACGCTGGTAGTCGGGGTTGAGATGGTATTTCTCATGGATCAAGGTCCACGTTTTTTGCCAGTCATCAGGGTATTGGCGCTGCCATGCCACGACATCCCGAATACACCCGGCGTACTGGCTTTCGGCCGGAATCGCCGCCAGTCCCGCCGCGACGATCTCGTCGATGTTGCGGCTAAAAAACGCCTCCGCATACATGGCCCCCACGAACTGCCCGCCGTATAAACCATCACCGTAATTCATGAGCCGTCCGAATTTTTCGCCCAGCTCGATGACCAGGTTCGGCATGCCCGGCGCGATCAGGCCGGAAAAGTCCGCCTCAATCTGGTAATCGATGTCATCGGCGTGTTGGCTGAATTGCGGGTGGCCCGAATCCGGCGGGGCGATGCCATTTTGGAGATTTCGCCGGCCGTAGAAGTTGGCGTGCCATAATTGATAGCGGCTATTGGCGAAATCAATGCCCGCCTGCCGGATCGATACATCGAAACCATACAGCTCCAGCGTCCGCAGAAACGTCATTTCCACATAGATATCATCCTGATGGAATTGATTGATCATGTCCGGCTGCCACTGGGGCATCTTTTCTTCCGGGACGATAACGCCGCAATATTGAAATTCCGTCGGCCCGCCCCAGCCTACGCCGGCCATCTGGCCGACCCAGCCCGCCTTCATCTTGTCCAGGTATTCAGCGGCTTTAAGCCGGCGATATTCACCCTTGGCAAAAGTCGCCAGACAAGAAACGGTCAGGAGGGCGGCTATCATGCAGCGGCTCCTTGAGGTTGTTTTCATCATCAGGTCCTTTTAAATTCTTTTTCCAGTTGGCTGCGGGATAGCCGCAGGGTCGTAGGGCGGCCGTGGGGGCAGTTGTCATGGCGATTAATCGTTGGTCGCTGGGCCAGCAGGGCAGCGATTTCATCGTCGGTCAGGGGGTCGCCCGCCTTGATGGCGGCCTTGCAGGCCAGAGTGTCCAGCAGGGAATGCAGCAGTTCCTCGCGCGAAAGTTTGCCGCGCTGCTCGCTGAGGATATCCAGCACATCGCGGATAAAGGCGGCCGGATTGGTTTTTTCCAGCATGGCCGGATATCCCTGCACGGCGATGCTGGCGGGGCCGAAAGGCTCGGCCGCGATGCCCAGTTCCGCCAGCAGTTCCGTCGCCTCCTCCAGCGCCGCCAGTTGCCGGCCGGTGACGTCAACCACTTCGGGAATCAGGCAGCGCTGACTCGGCAGCGGCCCTTCCTCCAGGCGGCGATGCATCTGTTCGTAGAGGATTCGTTCATGCAGCGCGTGCTGGTCGATGATAATCAGGCCATCTTCCGACTCGGCCACCAGGTAGGCATTATGCACCTGCATAAAGCGGTGGGGGGGCAGCGCTGTGTCGCGGGCATCCTGCCCGCGCTGGTTGGATGTCGCATCGAAGGCATCCTGCCCCTGCTGGTGGAATGTCGTGTCGGCGGCAACCTGTTCGTGATTATCGCTGTGCGGCAAACTTTCCGCAGCGGCGGTTTGTGCGTAGGTTTTTTCCGCGGGGCGCTGCTCCCCTTCGCCGGCGAAGCTATTTTCATTTCGGCTCTGTGATGGCGGCGTCGGCCGGGATACATACGGCCCGCTCTTAGTCGCCTCCGGCCGGGCGTTTTTAAAGAAATCCACCATCGCCTGCCGCACTCGTTGCTTGTTATCGACGCTTTCGCTATCTTCCTCTTCATCGTCGGATAGAAGTGGCGGCATCAGTTCATTGGTGCCGCGCAGTGATCGCGACAAATCACTCGAAAGCAGCTTGTCTCGTATGGCCGCCAGCACCTGGGTGTGAATCAAATTGCTGTCGGCAAAACGTACCTCGGCTTTGGCCGGATGAACATTCACATCCACGGCGTCAGGCGCCAGGGTAATAAAAATAAACACCATCGGCTGGCGGTTGATTTCCATCAGGCCCCGATACGCCTCGCGGATGGCATGGCTGATAAACCGGTCACGAATACAGCGGCCGTTGAGAAAAATATACTGGCCCTGAGTGTTGGGCCTGGAGCGGCTCGGCGGCGCCGCCAGACCGGCAACCTCCACTCCGCGATCCTTGCGGCGAATACTAATCAATTCCGCCGCCAGGTCGGCGCCGAACAGCATCCCCACCCGTTCCGTCAGCGTCTGTTCCGCCGGCAGGTGATAGAGCTGCCGGCCGTTATGCGTTAGCGTGAATTGCACGCCCGTCGCCGGCAGGGCAATACGGGTAAACTGATCGCTGATATGGCCCATTTCCGTATTCGTGGCGCGGAGAAACTTGCGGCGGGCGGGCGTATTGAAAAACAGGTTGCGAATCGTGATGGTTGTGCCGGGCGGGGCGGCCGTAGGCGCCACCGGTGCAAACTCGCCCCCGTCAATGGTCAGCCGATATCCCTCCCGGCTTTCCGCCGGCCGGCTTACGGCCTCGACCTGGCTCACCGAACCGATACTGGCCAGCGCCTCGCCGCGAAAGCCCATCGTGTTGATGGCGAACAAATCTTCATCGCGGCGAATCTTGCTGGTGGCGTGCGGCGTAAAGGCCAGCAATAAGTCGTCGCCGTCCATGCCGCAGCCGTCATCACTGATGCGGATAAGTTTTTTTCCTCCCTCCTCAACGTCGAGATTTATACGTTTTGCTCCGGCGTCCAGGCTGTTTTCCAGCAGTTCCTTCACGACACTGGCCGGACGCTCCACCACCTCGCCCGCGGCGATTTTATTAACCAGATGTTGTGGCAGTACGGCAATTCGAGGCATGGTTTAACCTAAAGCGACATCAAGAATCATCATTATAGTAAAGCCGCTCATCGCTCCCATCGTGGCAATGTCGGTGTTGCCGCCTTGCTGCGCTTCGGGGATGACATCTTCCACCACGACAAAAATCATCGCCCCGGCCGCAAACGCCAGGGCATACGGCAGCAAAGGTTGCGCTACAAATACGGCCGTTGCGCCCAGAACGCCCGCCAGCGGCTCGACCATTCCCGAAAACTGGCCATAAACAAAGCTTTTGGTCCGTGACAAGCCTTCCCGCCGCAAGGGCACGGATACCGCGATGCCTTCGGGGAAATTTTGCAGCCCGATGCCGATGGCCAGAACAACAGCCGTCGCCAGAGTAGCCTGCGGCATCCCGGCGGCCGCTGCCCCGAAGGCGACGCCTACCGCCAGACCTTCCGGAAAATTGTGCAGCGTAACGGCCAGCACCAGCAAAATGGTTTTCCGCCAGCCGGTCTTGACGCCTTCTACCTCTGACATCGCCAGTCCCGGATGCAAATGCGGCAGCAAGCGATCGCATAAACGCAGGAAAATGCCGCCCAGCACAAATCCAATCGTCGGCGGAATCCACGACGGTAGCGGTTTATCTTCCGACATCGAGATGGCCGGAGCCAATAGCGACCAGTAGCTCGCGGCAATCATTACGCCCGCGGCGAATCCCAGCATCCCATCGAGCGCCTTGCGGCTGAAATTTTTCGACAGAAAAACCACCGCCGCTCCCGCCGCCGTAACGCCCCACGTGAAACACGTCGCCAGCAGCGCCTGCACGACCGGATGCAATTCTTTAAAAAACTCGACCAAAACTTCTCCTTATATCCTTCCCGTGCGCGAGAAAATCCAGGTTTGTGTCATTCTGAGTCCGCCTTAGGCGGACGAAGAATCTCTCTTCTTCGTATCCATTCGTGTTCCGTCTTCGTCCGCCTGAAGCGGACTTCGCCGTGACAAGTAAATTCGTGGCTAAAAATGTTTTCTTATTCTGGTTTCTGAGTTCTGGATTCTGAATTCTATACTTTTTACCACATATTTTCCGCCGCCCAAGGTCCTTGCGGGCCTTCGGCCTTGGGTTTGGGCCGGGATTTGATAATCGCTTCGGCGATAGGTATATCGGCCCCATGCGTAATCTTTAAATTGCTGGCGTCGCTTTCCACCAGTTTGACCGGCAATCCCAGGGCTTCGACCAGTTGCGCATCGTCGGTAATATCGCCTTTAACCTTAGCACGGTTGGCATAAGCCTGGAGCAAAATATCCTTCCTGAATACCTGCGGCGTCTGCGCCTCCCAGAGTTCACTGCGATCGATGGTCTGGGCGATATTGCCCTTGGCGTCGGCTTTTTTGATGGTCCCCACCAGCCGGTGCGCCAGAATCGCCGCCCCGGTTTCGGCCGCAGCCGCAAATACTGCGTCTATCATGTCCTGGGTGACGCACGGGCGAACCGCATCGTGCAGGGCGATCAGGTCAATGTCTTCCTTCACTTCGGCCAGCATCTTTTCCACGGTTTCCCACCGTTCGGCGCCGCCCAGCAGGACCTTCACCCCGAAAAATCCGATATTGGCGCCCCATTTGATGTTGAACATCTCCTCCTCGTCGGCGGGTATGGCCAGAATGACCTGCTTGACGTCTTTGCGGTCGGCAAACGCCTCGATGCTGCGTAAAAATACCGCCCGGCCGCCCATATCCACGAAGGGTTTCTTACGCTTACCTTGAAATCGTCGGCTTGAACCCGCCGCCGGGATTAATAC
>CAZOCV010000144.1:7943-9180 GCA_964578395.1 uncultured Pirellulales bacterium | reverse complement strand
GCGACGACCTCCGCGCTGCGGCCGCCGCCCCCGACCCGGCCGCCTTCAACCAGCGTATCATGGAATCCACGGTAGGCTTTCTCAGCGTGGGACGGTAAAATGTGCGGTATGATTTGGTTGTCAGGCTCGATATGATCGGCATGCGGACTTGTAAATTGAGCCAGTAATCCACGCGGAAGACAAAAAAGAAAATTTGTTATGAATGATTGGCGATTGCAGAATCAGGAATCGTATTTGATGGGAGCAATGCTTTATTGGAAAAAATACTCCCAATATCGAGAGGAATGGGATCACGATCATTGTGAATTTTGCGGCAAGACATTTTCTGATTATGACAATAATTTACACGAAGGGTACGTTACCGCAGATAATTATCATTGGATATGTGATATATGTTTTAATGATTTCAAAGATAAGTTTCAATGGAGAGTCCGGCAGGATGAGTCTCTCGCCAACGCATTTATCAAAACAGGAGCCGTAGCGATGACTAATGAAACACACACACCGACGCGGGAGGAGGCGTTACGGCTGTTTAAGGAGTATAATCAAAGTGAAAGCCTGCTCAAGCACGCTCTGGCCGTAGAGGCGGTGATGCGGTATTGCGCCCGCCAGCGGGGCGAGGATGAGGAGGTATGGGGAATTATTGGCCTGATTCACGATCTGGACTTCGAGCGCTACCCCCAGGAGCATTGCGCCAAGACGAAGGAAATTCTCGAAGCGAACCACTGGCCGCCGGCCTATATCCGAGCAGTCATGGCCCACGGCTGGGGCATGCGGACCGACGTCGAACCGCAGACCCTCATGGAAAAAACTCTCTACGCCATTGATGAACTCACCGGCCTGGTGGCGGCGACGGCCCTGGTCCGGCCGTCCAAAAGCGTGCTGGACATGACGGCCAAATCCGTCAAGAAAAAGTGGAAGGATAAATCCTTCGCCGCCGGCGTCGATCGCGACATCATCACCCAGGGCGCCGCGATGCTGGGCGTGAGCGTGGACGACCTGATTACCGACACCATCATGGGCATGCGCCAAGCCGCCGCGGAAATCGGACTGCAAGGCGAGTTAAATCAGAACACGTGATTCATGCTGTTCAATCGAGCCATCTGCTTTGCAGATGCATCATGGGTCGCCGTCGCTGTCCATCCGTGAATCAGGGATTATATCACGGGCTTTTAACTCAGAAGAACAAATCTCATATAGTAATGTTATCTCCCTTTGACATTCAGTCGTAAATAAG
>CAZOCV010000144.1:3312-7843 GCA_964578395.1 uncultured Pirellulales bacterium | reverse complement strand
GGAATCAATCGCTTCATAGGTGGGCTTATTCATCTCCGTTTTCCACGGACCTTGTCCGTAAGGAACCAGTTGACGAGCCGGCGACCAATTCGCCTGGGCCAAAGCGGATGGATTGAAGTCATATTCGTTTATAACCGCCGCCTCCCAGGATTGGTCGGAATGGATAACGATGGTCTTGCCGCTTTCCAGCTCTATAACGAATTTGCCCAGAAATCCGGCGGCATTGGGTTGAGGGCCATAATTCTGGACGCTCACAATCAAAATATTTTCACCCGGCTGGAGAAAACGAGCGATATCAGGTTTGCGCGGGGTAAACCAGCCGCGAGTCATGGTGGATTGCACGCCGTTAACATACAGGGTCATGGTATTGTCGCCGGTAACAAATGTGCGGGTATGTATTACCGGGTCATGGGCGGGCAGAGTGAAGCTTTTGCGAAACCAGCAAAACTCCGGCGGCGCGTCAAGACCCTCCTCGCCGGTCACCCGCCAAATCCAATAACCAGGCCGCAGGAACTCGTTGATTTCACTAACGTCGGGCGCCTTGGCGAAGAAAACACCCTCGGGCAGCGCCGCAGGCGTAACCGCCAGACATTGCCGCGGGGCATCATCCCGTTGCCGCCGACGAGGTAAATCACGCTGCTGCGACTGAAAAACCAGCAATACGCTCTCATACGGCTCCAGCGTCAGGTCGATATCGACCGTTTCACCGTTGCGGGTGTAAACCGGCGTGGTTTTGGTGTTCTGCATCGCGTCCCAGCATTCGGGGTGGCCTTCGGCCCGAACGCGAAACGTAAACGGCCGCGTCACGTCATCGAAATTCTGGTTGGCGATAAAGAAAATGTCCCGCCCATCCTTCTGCCGATGCAACACATGCACCGCGTCGGCGGTATCGCCTTTGACCACTTCGCACGTCGGATGCACGCCCGCGTCGGCGGTAAGCGCCTGCTGCAAATCCGCTGTGGTGGGCGCTGCGGGCAGAAAATAACTCCGGCCGCCCTGCACCGTCGTGCGGCAGACGCTCGTCCCGGCCTGGGGATTTTCACCCCAGATGGTCTGACATATCGCCTGCATGTCCGCGACGGTCTTGCCCGGCGTCAGCGGCCGCGACGGCAAAAAGCCGTACCCCACCACCACGCCGCCGGCCTCCATGAATTGCTTCGCCTTCTCCAATGCCTCATAGGGGAAATATTCGTTGGCCGGAATCACCAGCACGCGGAACGATTCCTCGTGAATGTTAAGCCGCCCATCTTCAATCTTCGCCTGAGCCAGTATCTCCAGCGGCATCCAGTCCACATCGAACAACGCGTTTTGCAGCGTCGTGGTGAGTTCCTCGATTTTCAAAAACTCGCCGAACTGCGTCGCGTTGCCCGGAAACACCAGCGCTACCGGACACACATGCCGCCCGCCGGTGAGCATCACGCTCAGCCGTGTGGTGTAATCAGCGTACACCCGATACAACGGCCAGCGCGCCTCGCACCCGCCATTATAATAAAACGGAGGACAATCCTGATCCCACGGAGCGTGCGGATTAAAAGCGTGCGGCACCATGAAATTCGTCCCGCGAATCTGCATCTGGTCGGTCACCCATTTCATCTGCGGATACGTCAGATCCTGGCCGGTCGCCCCGAAAATCTCGCACATGACCAGATGGTCCTTATGGTCGTACATGTGCGCTATCGAACTGGCCAGCTTGGGCGTCTGCACCACCGCCGCCGGCTGCTTTTCCGGAAGAATCTGCCCGAACACCATATCGATGCCGCCCATATCGCTGTACTTTTGCAGCCGCATCATGTCCCCGGCGCAAAACAGGCGATGGCGATACAGATAATCATGCTCCATGAAGTGCCCCATCGACACCACGTTATGCGCCCGACACCACCGACTCATCCCGCCGTACATCCCCTTGCCCCACGTCTCGGCGAAAGCATCGAAATACTGAAACGTCCCGGCCGCGTCATCGTCCCCGGCCAAATCGAACTTGTACGCCGCGTACGCCGTCTTCCAATCCACACCCATGTCCGTCATCACCGCGTTGAGGTCCGTGCCCCAGTCGCCCGAGGTCTCCGGCTCATCGTAGAAAAAGCCCGGTATCGTCTTGCCGAATTCTTCCTTGAAATGATCGTAATGCGGCTGATACACCGTCTGGATGAACCAGTCCACGCAGTCCTGACTGGCCCCGTCCACTGCGTATTGGCCGCCCTGCCGCAGCCGCGGCGCGGTTTGCCAGGAGAAGACCATCACTTTCCACGTGCCCGCCGGGGCGTTCCAATCCAGCTTGCCACCGTGGATCATTGGGCCTAAATCGACCAGGGTTTCGCGGAGAATCTTGCCTTCGCCATTACACTTGCCCGCCAGTGCGGCCACAAAGTTTTCCGGCGTGAACGCTTCCCGCATAACCTGGGTCGGGCCGGCCACATCGAAGCTTTCCGCCCGCAGGTTCTTGGCCGCATACCGCGCCGGCACTTTGCCGTCGATGGTCTGGCTGGGCCACCATTTTTCGTCGAAAATCCACATCTTCATGTTGTGCTTTTTGGCCGCTTGGAGGCAGATGTCCAAATCCCGGAACCACCCCGGCCCCAGCCAGTCATCATGCGGCCGTGACTCCGCCGTAAAACACCCGTTGCCGCCCTCGGCCATAATGGCGATATAATCTTCGAGTTGTTGAGGCGATTCGTCGCCGCGGAGCCAGAACAACGGACCCGTCAATTCCCGCGCCTCGGGGGGGAGATTACCAAACAATTGCTCCGCTTTCCATGTTATGGGATTTTCCGCGGATACCGGTGTAGTGGAAAGGACAAATAAACCAACTACAAGACTTACCCCAATAATTACGATAGTACCGGTAGTTATATTCAACATCTCAGTTCCTATAAAAAGACGCTTTTCGATTTTCCACAGCTTATTATATCAGAAATTCGTTGCTTAGGCCTGCGTAATTTTACGACAATCAGTTTTGAAATTGCGACACTTATAAAGGGGATTAGTTCTTTCGCAGACCTCATTTCGTCATGCTGAACGAAGTGAA
Organism: uncultured Pirellulales bacterium; assembly: GCA_964578395.1. Classification (GTDB taxonomy): domain Bacteria; phylum Planctomycetota; class Phycisphaerae; order Sedimentisphaerales; family SM23-30; genus JAFGBA01. The sequence goes on along the minus strand of CAZOCV010000144.1, from coordinate 4,818 downwards.
GTCTCTTTTCAAAAAAGATACAAAAGAGATGCTTCGGTCGTTAACGACTTTCTTAGCATGATATCTGATGGCTCTTTTCGACAGAGCAAAAGAAAATTAAAGACGTTCATTTGCTTTAGTGCGTAATAAGCGTCTTACTCGCGGGGCGGCGGCTGAATGGGGCGGGGTTCGGCGACTTTGCGGTAGCCCATCGCCTGAACGATTTCGAGAATTTCCGTAAAGGTGGGAAAGGGACGGTTGTTGGCGCGCTTATACTGGTCAATAGCCATAATGAACTCAAATTGTTCATCGGTCATCTCGCCTTCTTCGGCGCTGCGCCGGTCATCGGTGCGTCGTCGTCCGGGGCCGCGGCGGCGGTCCCAGCCTGTGCGCCGGTCGCATATATTATTACGGCGATCGGAACCCTCGCGGCGATCCTCGCCGGCCTGGTCTTCGGACGTCTTAGCGGCATCATCGGGATATTGGGTCATTGGATATCATCCTCGTCAAAATCATCATCCTCTTCGTCCTCGTCCTCATCCTCTTCTTCTTCTTCGCCCCCCCCCAATTCCTCCAGAGGGGTAAATCCCTCTATCTCGTCCTCATCGTCGTCCTCTTCATCCTCATCTTCATCGAGTGCTTCCAGATCGAAATCTTCGTCAATTTTACTGCGTTGTTCGAGGATATCCTCCGCCTCGGCCAGCATCTCGTCCGGGACCAGCACCGGCACCCCGCGGGCCAGATCGGGCAAACCAATGGCTTCGATGTTTTCATCCTCGATTAAAACGGGGATGTCGTGGTCCTCCAGCAACGACTTGTAAAATTCGGCCTCGGCAAGATTCCGAGCAAATAACAAGGGGACAAAGTCATGAAAGTCCTTATTTGGTTCCGGCGTTTTACCCATATTTAACCTCACGAATAAGTATAACCTCGTTGGCAGCGCCTCCAGCGGACGCCGGTATTATTGTTGCTATTGTCGGCGTTTTTGACAAGGGGCTGTTACTTTTTTTTGGCTTTCCGGGATAATTTTTAGCGAAAAATACGCTAAAAAGCCAAAATTTTGGGTTTTATGGGGTTTTTTTGTTGCATTTAGGAAAAAAAACTCGCAGAATCACTGTCGAAAAGGGCCTTTCCACGGTGGAAACGGCCGTTCTAGTCTCTTTTTGGTGTTTTCATGGAGGATCATAACCTATGGCCAAGAAGAAAAAAACCGCAGCGAAACCGGCCGCCAAGAAGCCCGGCAAGGGTAAAGACATGCTGGTCGTCACCAGCAAGGTAAAAGGCTTTATCCGCGGCAAAAAGATGATGTGCAGCGCGGATGCGGTCGGCGCTCTGTCCGATCGGGTCTATTGCATGCTGGAAAAGGCCATCGAACGCGCCCAGGCCAACCGCCGCAGCACGGTTCGACCCCAGGACCTCTAAGCCGCGCAATGAAAGCGGAAACAACCCCGTGCCGGTAAGGTTCCCGCCTGACCGGTGTAGGCGGAAAGGTTCCCGCCACGCGAAAGGAGATGCCGTATCGCCCAC
>CAZOCV010000144.1:0-3212 GCA_964578395.1 uncultured Pirellulales bacterium | reverse complement strand
CGCATAAATCTTCAGTTTTTCTTCAATTTTCGCTTTTCTGAAGAGGCCGGCAGGACGGCCAGTTGCGAAAGCCGGTACTGTTTTGGGGGCAAACCGACTTTTTTCTTAAAAATACGGTGAAAAAAGAAAATATCCTCATAGCCGACACGGTGGGCGATTTCATTGCATTGCAGGTGGGTGGCACGAAGGAAGGTTTTGGCGGTTTCGATGCGGAGGCTTTGCTGGTACTCAATGGGGGAAACGCCATAGGTTTTTTTAAAAAGCCGCAGAAAGTAACCAGGCGACAAATTAACCTGTTCGGCCAAATGGCTCACTCGCAGCGTTTCTGCAAAGTGCGTCTCAATGTAGTGGCGGACCTGCTGCAAATCAAAATGGGCTGAACTCTGCGATATGTCAGAGGAACGGCACAGATTGGTAATAATAAAGGTAAAAATCTGGCCCAGCACGCGTTTGGCGTAAAAATTGGCCAAAAGGGAATCACTGCGTAAATAATCCGTCAATTGGACAAATAACATCCGTAATTCCCGGGTAAGAGCCGCATCGAGACGGGCGGGATCATGAGCAAGCCGCAACTCCACACCGCTAAAAAGGGACAAAAGCCCGGCAACAGGCAGCGTCAGGCACAGCCGATCAGGGGTTTCATAGGAAAAGGTGATTTCCGAATATATCGCCTTATCCCGGTGGGTATGGAATTCATGGGGTTCGCCGGGCGAGGCCAGCACGACGGTTCCGGCCTGAGCCTGATAATCACGGTGGTTTTTGTGAAACGACCCTCCCGAACGGGTATAAAGCACCACATGATATAAGTCGTGAATATGAGGGCGAAAGGTGGACGAATCCCCTACAGGACGATCCTGATCCAGCGTGGCGTGCTGAAGGATGGGGCTGTAGTAACTTCCATTATAGTAAAGATTTAACGTTTGTGAGGAATATTCCGGCGGTTTATTACGAACGTAATATAGCATAAGCTATTATTATACAATTATAATAACAATTAGCAATAATTTTACCATTTTTACGTAACTATAATTAAATCAAAGGCCATTCATACACCCATAAATCATATGGCTTCCAAGCATGTTTCAGGTCAATTTCTATTTTTCGATATACTGTATATGTTATATACCATTAAGACTGACGAATTACTTTCTGATTTTAGCTAAATGCTCAAGTCGGACGGACAATACTCATAGGCCGTTATTTTTAAAATACTTACGTTTTGCCATAAATACCCCGCAACTCGAACGGCCCAAAAGTCGATAAAAAAAATGAGAAAATATCGTTTTTTTCAACACTACCCTTTTGCAGAAGTGATGCTAGCCCAACGTATTGGCGATTTTTACCGAAGTATCGTTTGTAGCTGGTAAGTTACCGCTTTTAAATGATAACGCTTTTATCTTATGAGTGACAAAGACCTGCAAATCCATACGCCAGACCCGGAAATAACCCAGCGGTTTATTGAATTGTATGAACAGAACCGCAAACGTATTTTGGGCTTTATTCTGACGCTGGTTCCCAGTTGGTCACATGCCGAGGATATTATGCAGGAAACCTCGGAGTTAATGTGGAAGCAGTTCGCCGACACGGAGCCAGTAGCCAACTTCGCCGCATGGGGCATAAGTATCGCCCGGTTCAAGATTCTGGAATATCGTCGGCGCAATTGCCAGCAGTTTATCCAGTTTAACGATGAGATTTTGCTGCAAATCGCCGAAGAAGCCCTGAAAAAAGAAAAGGATGTACCTGATTACATTCATGCCCTGAGAACGTGTCGTAAAAAGCTGGACAAACAATCACAGGCCTTGCTGGAACTTCGTTATGAAAAAGGAGTTCCCGTCAAACATATCGGTGAGCAAGTAGGAAGAACCCTGAAAAGCCTGTATCGCGATTTAGCCCGTATTCACGCCCAACTGCATTCCTGCGTCAAACGCACTTTGGCGGAAAGTGATAAATGCCTGGTTACGGATACCTATGATTTGGCCGTGGACTTGCCGGGCGCACTGGGGGAATCGGTCTCCGGCGACAGTTCCCCAGCGGCGCTGCACTACGAAATTTGCTTATTGGGTTTGGAGGTGCTTGACGGAGTTATCACCGAAGAACGGTTCGCCCGTTTGGAATTCCTGTTGGCGGTTTCCTCGCAAAGGCTGCAATTCTATGTTGAATTCATGCTGATGTGCGCAGGTTTGCAATCGTTTCTTGAGCCGACGTTTCTTAACAAACCCTCTCTCAACTGCAAAGTATCGGTGTTTCTATCGCAAATGCCCCGTCCGGATGACACCGGCGTATTTCAGGAAGTCGTCGAAAAGGATCTTCACGATACAGCCATACGCCAGGCGCTGGAAGAAGCCCAAATACAACTGGATGCTCAGGAAGAAACCTTACGGCGAGAGCGCCGCTCCATCAAACCGCGTTTCGGACGCCGGGAGGTATGGCGCGGATTGCTGCGAGTAGCGGCAATGGTGATGGTGGCGGCGGCCATAATCTGGCTGGACCGGCAGATTTATCGCCAGGAGAAACCGGAGGTCATAGCTCGCCTCACCGGAATTGATAACAGCCATTGGGCGGGCTTATCGCCCTTGACACTGGGCAGCGATCTTACGGCGGGGCCGCTGGAACTGCAAAAAGGTTTAGCGGAACTGACGTTCGCCAACGGCGCTAAAGTCGTCATGGAAGCCCCATCGCGCATTCACTTGCAGAAAAATGATGAAGTCTATCTGGAAGAAGGCAAAATTGCCGTTACGGCGTCAGGTTCAGCCATTGGTTTCGCGGTAAATACGGAAAATACCCGCATTGTGGATATGGGAACAGAATTTGGCGTGGCTTCCAAGACGGGTGGGGCGACGGACGTTCAGGTCTATCAGGGCGAAGTGGCGTTGATTCCTGATTGGAAAAAGAATCGTTTTCAAGCAAACGTAACCCCCCGGGTGAATCTAACGAAAGGGCAGGCGCGGCGGGTCAATGCAGACCTTAGTGTTGTCGAAATACCGCATAGCGATCTGGCGTTTGTGCGCCCGGAGGAATTCGCCGTTCGTCAACAGGCCGGTCGTGGTGATGCTTATGCGCGGTGGCAAGCGTGGAGTTATCAAATTCGGCGCGACCCGGATTTAGTGGTGTACTATCCGTTTGAACGCCATGCGCAGGAGCCTCAAACGCTGTTTAATTATGCCGCCGGCACGTTTGGCCGGATGAACGGACAATTAACGACAGGGGAAGAA
>CAZOCV010000143.1:6957-9195 GCA_964578395.1 uncultured Pirellulales bacterium | reverse complement strand
CAGGGCGAAACAGGCCGATAGCCTGTTTCGTCCTGTCGCTTTTTTAGCGGTGACGTGTCCGCCTCAGGCGGATTGCCCGCGATTTAAGTGGCTTGGGCGTCCCGCCCAAGATTTGTGATGCGGGCATCCTGCCCGCGTGCCTTTTTCGCGTCAATAACACGGCTGGCGGTTCGGAAAATCGGGGGCAGTCCGCTTCAGGCGGACTCGTCACATTTGGGCGATATGGCTATAAAACGCGGGCAAGGATGCCCGCGTCACCGGGCGCTTTCGCCGTCATGTCCCCCCGACATGCACCATGCCGTTCCGCCGCCGCGGGCCGTCAAATTCGCAGAAAAAAATGCTCTGCCACGTCCCCAATTGCAGCCGCCCTTCGTGGATAATCACCGTCACGGACGACCCGATGAGGCCGGATTTGACATGAGCGTCGCTGTTGCCTTCGCTGTGGCGGTAGCCGCTCCGATGGTGGGGGACCAGTTCCGCCAGGGTCAGCAGGATATCATGGATAACGTCCGGGTCGGCGTTTTCGTTGATGGTCACGCCGGCCGTGGTGTGCGGCACGAAGACCGTCGCCAAACCCTCCTTAATGCCGCTTTCCGCCACCGCCTGGCGGACTGACTCGGTAATATCAATCATCTCATTGCGTTTATGGGTGGGAATGGTAAGGGTGTTCATGGCGCCATCCTTTATGCTTGCCAAAACCCGGAATATATCTACAATAACGGCCACTATACTGCGGCAACATTGGTTTTACCAGAGGTTTACAGCGGCGGAAAAAGTTAACATGGCGCATTCCCGGCTCAATACCATCACCTGCGGCAACCTGGAAATTCACGGCTATTCGGTCGCCGGTGAGGAAACCGTCATCGCCGTACCCGAACTCAACGTTTGTTTCGACGTGGGCAAGGCCCCGGAGGAAATCCTCAGCATCGACCATGTACTGCTCTCCCACGGCCACATGGACCACGCCGCCGGCATCGCTTACTACTGCTCCCAGCGGGATTTCCGCGAAATGGCCCCCGGCACGGTCCTGCTGCCCGCCCGTCTGCTCCCGGAAATGCAGGCGCTTTTGGCCTGCTGGGCGCGAATTGATGGCACGCACCCTCCGGCCAGCTTCGTGCCGATGGTCCACGGCGATGAATATGAACTCCGCCGCAACCTTTTCGCCTTTGCCTTCAGCACCAACCATACCGCCGGCTCGCTGGGCTTCACCCTTATCGAACGCCGCCAGAAGCTCAAGCCCGAATATAGCGACCTGCCCGGCGCGGAAATCGCCCGCCGCCGCCAAGCGGGTGAATCGGTGACCTATACGATGAATATGCCTCTGGTGACCTACCTCGGCGACACCATGGGCGGCGACTTTGAACAGCTCGCCTGCGTCCGGCAAAGTCGGGTGCTCATCGCCGAATGCACATTTTTCGACGCCGACCATCACGACCGCGCCCGCGCCGGCCGCCATTACCACTTCGATGAGCTTGCCGACGTGCTGACCCGCATGGAAAACGAACACATCATCCTGACCCACCTCAGCCGCCGCACCGACCTGAAATTGGCCCGCCATCTCGTCCGCGAAAAACTTCCTGCCGAAGTCGCCGCGAAAATCATCTTCCTGATGGCCCGTCAAAAACCGGCCCATCCAAAAACCCCCGACAGCGAATAACGCGCCCCGCGCCACCGTGTCGCGTCCGCCTCAAGCGGATTGCCCGCGATTTAAGTGGCTTGGGCGTCCCGCCCAAGATTCGTGATGCAGGCATCTGCCCGCGATTCCGCGTAAAAGTGGTGTGGGCATCTTGCCCGCGTTGCTTCCCATGCCGCCGCTCGCCCGCCGCGTGAGATGCGCAGCGCGTGAACTTGTGTTGGCTGTGAAGCTGTTTTATGCCGGTTTTAAGGAGCGACGTTCTCGCCATCCCGGTAGGGCGGCAGGCGCAGCTCGCGCTGCGGCTCGAGCGTTTCCTCCACGCCCCGGCGCTCTTCCTTGTCCTCGGAAAGTTTATACGAACTGGTGCGGCGCTGCTCGTTGGTCATGCGCAGCATTTCCTCCGGCGTCCGTAAAATGTGCGGCGTGATAAAAATAATTAACTCCCGCTTGGTGACTTGCGTCAATCTATACTTGAACAACTGACCCAGCAGCGGAATATCCTTCAAAAACGGAACGCCCGTTTCCTCTTCCCGGGCGTTGTCGCCGATGAATCCGCCCAGACACACCGTTTGCCCGTCGCGCACCCGCAGCATCGTCTTGGC
>CAZOCV010000143.1:0-6857 GCA_964578395.1 uncultured Pirellulales bacterium | reverse complement strand
ATAATCGCTTCATTATTATCCTTGGTGACCACCGACGGCCGGGTAAGAATCTCCAGCCGGCCGGTTTCCTGCAGCGCTCGCAGCAGCGTTTCGATATTATCGCTGATCAATTGATAACTCAGTCCGGTCATGCTGGCCGCCGTGCCGACGTCTTGAGCCACCGTATAATTTCCTTCCCATCGCTTGGCGGCGGCGTTATAGCTGAAATCCACGCCCAGTTCCATGCTGTCATCCAGCTCCACCCCGGTAATGAACACGTCTATCATCACCTGATCGCGATGCTGGTCGAGCTTGTCGATAAGTTCCAGCAAGGGGGCGAAATTTCGGCTGAACGTCCGTATCAGCAATCCATTGCGTTCCTTGTCCGGTACGATGGTGAGTTCCTCGCCGCCCACAATGGCCAGCGACTCGCTGAGCAGTTGTTCCACAGGCACATCCCCCAGACCCGCCTGGCGGAGCAGTTCCTGCGGCAGGCCCGGTACAAACGTCTCCGCGTCCCCGCCGGCCCGGAGCTGCCGGCGCACCTGGTTTAATTCACTGGGATTTTCCACCACCTGCGCCGGATATATCCCCTTGAGCAGATTGGCGATATTTTCCGCGTTGGCGTTGCGCAGAGGGATATAGCGGATTTCCATCCGGTCGATATCGAATGTTTTCTTCAATTCATCCGCCCGCGCAAATACGGCCGGTTCCCGGCTGGATATAATCAGCGTGTTGTTGGGTGCTGCCGCCGCCTGAAATACCTGCGCCGGATCCGTGTTCTTTTCCAATAACTGCTTGAATTCGTCCGCGGCCAGATATTCCAGCACGATATATTTTTGTTGCACCGGCGTCTGCGGCGACTGCGGCGGCGTTGCCACGTCCAGTTCCGACTTCACGAATTTATCGATGGTGCTCAATGCTTCTTTCGGACCAACCACCAGAACCCCTTTCACCTGCGGGTGCACGCCGATATACGTGGCCTTGCGTCCCTTGTCATCGCCTTTTTCATCGCCTTTGGCCAGATAAAGGGCCTTGAGCGTTTCCACAACTTTTTCCGGGTTGGCATACGTCAGGCTGATGGTTTGAGGCTGTGTGTCTTCCAGCGGAACGATGCGTATCACCGAGCCTTCGCGTACCGCCGCTTTATTTTCCGCGCCCAGTTTGGCGTTCAGCAGCACCAGCATGCCGTCCACGCCGATTTCGTCCGTGCCTTCGCTGATGAGACTGATGGGGTCGGTCAGCGATTCCGTCCCTTCAAATTGCACATGGTACGTTTCCGAAAGCATCTGAAACAGCAGTTTAGGCTCCACATCGCGATAAAAAATACTCGCGGTGATTTCTTCCGCCGGTTTTTCCGCCGCCGCCGGCGGCGGCGTTTCGGCCGCTTGCCCGTAAATGCCCCCAACCCATAATCCTAACATCGCGGCGGCGAACAGGGTGCAACATTTCGTAAACACGATAATATCCTCCAATCAAACGCCTTATTGCGGCGCATCGATCGCTTCGGCGGCGGGCAGTTCCGCCGCGCGTAACTCATAATCCTGGCAAAAAACGCTCCGGCAATACGCCGCCGGTGCATCCGATCCATTGGGATAATAATAAACGCGAAAAATATAATCTCCGCGCGGCGGCGTCATGGTGCCCCACCCCAACCGCAACATATATCCGTCCAGCAGCCGCGAGGGTATCCACATTGCCGCCAATTTATCCGCATCCGCCTCCCACCACATCCACGGCTCTTCTCTCGGCGATGTTAATAGACACACCTTCAAAATCCCCCGCTCTATTTTTACCGCTTGGTATGCCTCATTTAAAAAGGCCACCCGTAAAACGTAACCATCCGGCCCCGCTTCCTCATTAAAATTACGTCCGCTCCCCACGTAAAACACTACCATATCCGCCGGAACATTTCTCACTGTTCCATCCGGCGCCTGGCACGGCCCCGGGGCGCCCCCCAACAATGGATACGGCGTCAGCGGCGCCGGAGGCGCCTCCGGCAATGTCGCTTTTGTGCCTTTGATCGCACAGCCCGTCAGCGCCGTTAGCATCACAAACGCGATGACTCGGCGAACCCAACCAAGACCGTGTATATCTTGTGACGCGGGCATCTTGCCCGCGATTAAATCGCGAAGGCGGCGCAACACGGACGGACCTGCTTTCATGCGGGTTCTATGGCCGCGTCGATTGCCCGGTCGGCTCAATATAATGTTCAAAACCATCTTCATATCTCAAATACACCCGGCCCGGTTCAATCCGTATCACCGTTGCGTCGCTCAGCCTGTCGCCTTCCGATACCCGTCGCAGGCGATCTTCGCCGCGCTGACGAATCGTCGCAAAACGCAGTTCGCCTTGTATCGTCGTGGCGATAAGATCATACTCCCGGTGAAATCCCTGAGCTTGCGCCAGGGCGTCATTGCTGGTCTCGCCTACCGCCAGCCATATCTGCTTCCCGGCGTAATTGCAGGCCAGATAGCTGGGCGATATGCCGGTTATCGTAATGTATTCAATCGTGTCGCCCACCCGCACTCGCCGCGTTTCTCCCGGACTTTCAAACCGCAGGTCCGCACCGGCGTTCGCTTCGGAATAGACGATGCCCTGCACCACAAACGGCCGTTTTAGCGGTTTCGGCGATGTGTCCGGCACGACCGGATTGCTTATCGTCTTCGTCGTTTCCAGGGCGGGTTGACGTGCCGGACGAAAAATATTTTTTTCGATAATAAGGGTTTTTTTCTGCTGCAGGGTCAAACGCGGCGGCGTCGAAGGTTTGGGACGCGTTTCCTGACTGTGGGCCATGCCGCCGAGTAATAACAACGTCCCGGCGGCGGCCGCGGCCATGATATAAAAAAGAGGTCGTTTCATCGTATCACCTTGGACTCGGGAAGCTCGGCGTCTTGGGTTGCCGCCGCCGGAATGGAAACGGCCATCACCACCGACAAATTGCCCGCCGGCGTCCGCAGCGTAATCGGGCCGATGTCATCCAGATAACTTTTATATTCCTGGCGCAGGTTGATTTTCATGCGTTCAATTTGTAAAAGCCGTTCGGACGTATCCAGCCGCGCCAAAAATTCCACCAGATCCTCCAGATCCGCGTAAAACGACAATTCATACTTCAGAATCTGATAGTCCGGCTGTCCTTCCAGAGGACGGCCGACCGGCGGACCCATGATCATATAATTAAAACTACGCTCCGCCTGCAGCGATTGCAGATAGGCCGAAAAATTGGTCTGCCGCTCCACCACCGGCTCATCCGCGAATATGCGAATCCGCTCCCAGTTAGTCACGACCGCCTGACCGCTTTCCACCTCAACTTCCAGAAGGTGTAGTTCATCCTGACACTTTGCGATTTGTGCTTCCAGACCGTCCAGGTATCTCACCATGCGCAGACCCGCCTCCCGGCCCAGCAATACCGCCGCCGTCAGCCCCACTAGCGCCAGCAGCAGAATATGTCGTCGTCGCATCCTCATGGCGTCGCTCCCGTGCTGCGCCTCAGCGTGCAGGTAATGGAAAAACTGTACGGATACAAAACATTATCCGCCACCTGCAGCAGCGGTCCCGCCTGACGCGGATCCCGGAAAAGTTCCGAATCCAGCAGCCGGTTGATAAACGCCGTGTGAAATTCACTTTGCCGAACGTTGCCGGTGATGGTGATTTCCCATAGGCCCGACTTATTTTGCCCCAGCAGCAGCTCCGTAATATAGGCGTCCTGAGTATCCGGAAACAACCGCGTCAGCTCGCAAAGGATATCCAGCATGGATAACCGGCTCCCCGTTTGGGCCGCGGAAAGCTTTTCATCCGCGGGCAAATAGGTGCGAAACAAATTCCAGTTCTTTTGCGATTTCTCGATCTGCTCGATTTTTGGCTGCCATAACGCTATTTGTTCCTGGATGTCATGCAGTCGTGCGCGGCGCTGCCCGACCAGATAGATAAAAAAGACCATGACCGCCAGCACCACCACGCCCGTCAGCGCCAGCCACGTCCGCCACGACGTGAACGCGCGTTTTTCATGCCGCGTGCCGTGAGGATGCAGAAAATTAAATCCCCGCACATCAAATCCCAACCCGTGCAGCGCTGCGCCCAGGGCGGGCTGATAGCTCCGTAGCGACTCCGGCGGAACTGCCGCCGCAGAAATCGTCAAACCCGCCTCCGGTTCTGTAAGGCTGACAGGCATTTCCAAATCGCGTTCCAGATGTTCGGCCAGAACCCTCTCCTCCCCGGGATCAAATTCCCCGCCGCAGGATAATAGCACACACTCCGGTAATGGTTCCTGCCCCAGCCGCATCGTGTTCAGTAATTGCCGCAGTTGTTCGATAAGCTCCTTATAGGATGCCCCTGCGGAGTCTTCCAGCGGTTCCTCAAAGCGAAAAGACGCCAGCCGCACCGGACCGGGCGTATCCAGCAAAGCCGCCTGGACCTGCTGCCGCTCCACGTAAAGAGTCGCCAGTGAATCCTGCCGCCGTTCCCCCAGGCCCGACAGTATCCCGTTCATCGCGGCCATCGAACGCAATTCCAGCCGCTCCAGCCGTAAACCCGCCGTGGAAGCGACGCGCCGATAAAATTCCACTTCCGTTTTGTTCGCCGCCCCGATTAATAACGTCCCCGCTTCTTCGGCGCGATGATAATCAATATCGAAAACCATCTGTTCCGCCGGCGCCAGAAACATCCGCGCCATTTCGCGGGTTAAGATATCCGCCGCGTTGCGCTGCAGCCGCCCATGACGCAAATGCGCTTTGAGCCGGTCCGCGGGAAACCGCCGCACCATGCCTTGCGATGCGTCCAGCAGCATGACGGCCGGTTCATCAATCCACCCCGGATGATGTCGGCGAATGACGTGCTCCAGCGCCAAACCCGCCGCCTGTGCATCATCCGCCTGGTCGGCCGCTATCGGGGTTTGCAGTACGCCTTCCAGCACCGCTTTGCCCCCGCGCCGATGCAGGCATACCAGCCGAATAACTTCATTGTTGATATCAATGCCCAGCATATTATGTTTATAGAGTGTATTGGCCGAAATAGTGTTGCATATCTATGGTTTCGTCACGCGCCACCCGATAAACCTCGGCCAGACTGGTGACGCCCTCACGCACTTTTTCCAGACCCGATTCATGCAGCGTGCGCATGCCCTTCCGGGCGGCGGCCTGAGCGATTTTTCCGCTCGGCGCTCGATCCAGCACCAGCGCCCGCAGCTCATCATCCAGCGTGAACATTTCAAAAAGCGCCGTTCGTCCCTGATACCCGCTTTCGCGGCAGCAGCGGCAGCTTCCCGCCCGATATATCGCGCAGTTTGTCAGTGTCCGCCGCGTATGTTCGGGCAACTGTTCGCTCAGACTGTCGCGCTCTTTGCAGTGCGTGCATAACAGACGCACCAGCCGCTGTGCGATGACCGCCTCCAATGCGTTCGACACCAGAAACGGCTCCAATCCCATCTCCAGCAATCGCACCGGGGCGCTGGGCGCATCATTCGTATGCAGCGTGCTGAATACCAGATGCCCCGTCATCGCGGCGCTGATGGCGATCTCCGCCGTCTCTCGATCACGAATTTCGCCCACCATAATGATATCCGGATCATGCCGCAAAATACTCCTGAGCAAATGCGCAAAGGTCAACCCGATCGCCGGCTTGACCTGTATCTGACCGACTCCTTCGAACTGGTATTCGATAGGATCCTCTACGGTGATAATTTTCCGATCCTCCCGGTTAATTTCATGCAGCGACGCATACAAAGTTGTGGTCTTCCCGCTGCCTGTTGGCCCCGTCACCAGAATCACCCCATGATTCAATTCCAGAACATCGCCATATAGTCGCCGGTACGCCTCCGGCATCCCCAGGCTATCCAGCCGCCGAAACATCAACTGCCGGTCCAGCAATCGCAGCGCCAATCCCTGCCCATACAGCATCGGTAACACCGATACTCGTACATCAATCGGGCGGCCCAAAACACGCAGACGTATCTGCCCATCCTGCGGCAGACGTTTTTCCGCGATATCCAGGTTCGCCAATATCTTCAGCCGGCTGATAATCGCCGGTTCCAAATGCTTCAGCCGTTCCGGCACCGATTCCCTCTGCAGCATACCATCCAGCCGAAACCGCACCCGAAGTTCATTCTCGTAAGGTTCCAAATGAATATCGCTGGCCCCGATTTTCACCGCTTCCAGCAAAAGCTGATTGACAAATCGTATAATCGCCCCATCTTCACCAGGAGTTTCAATGGCGGATAAATCCAAAACCTCCTGCCCCAGTACCGTAATCTCGGCGGCTTCTGGCTGGTTCAGCACATCCTGTACCGTCTCCGCGCCGATGCCGTAAAGTTGCTTCGATAGCCGGGCAATATCGCTGGGCAATGCTAATCGTCCGGCCACACTTAACCGATGTCGGCCGGTTTGCTCCGCGATTAATAAAGCCAGTTCATCACATTTTTCAAATTGCCGTGGGTCCGCCAGGGCAATTTCCAGCCGTTCCCCGTTTATTCGTAGGGGAACTATGCTCAGTTCATGCGCCAACCGGGCCGGCAGTACCCCCGCTAATGACCCATCCACATGAATCGTGCTTGCATCTACCAGTTCGACCCGTAAAAACTCCGCCAGTGCCTGCCATACGGCCAGTTCCAGCATCGGATGTTCCGCCAGTATCGCATAATAGAGCGGCTGTCCCGCGGATTGTGCCGCTTCCAGGGCGTCAAGCTCCGCGGACGGTAATATTTTCTTGCTGGCTAGGTAGGTGCGGAAATTGGTCACAAAACTCAATCTATTTTATCTATATTAACTATACTTCCAAACATACATATAACACATCATTATCTTATCGTCAACCGATCATAGATAAGTCAAGTTTTCGCTTGCAAACTTTTATCAGCAATCTATTCTGGCATAGTCAGTAACATC
>CAZOCV010000142.1:2624-9231 GCA_964578395.1 uncultured Pirellulales bacterium | reverse complement strand
ACGCCCGGCCCGCATAGTCATGATTACGGTGTGGATGGCATTTATACCGTCTCGGTCACCGGCAGCGTGACGGCATACGATAGTTTAAGCGCCGGCGGTACGTATGTCGAGCGTGCCAAATTGATAAGCGTCGATAGCTGGGGGCAAGTGGGCTTCATCAGTATGTACGATGCATTCTATGGGTGCTTTAACCTCATTTCGGTACCGGCTACTTCGGATGGTATGGAGGCCGTCACCGACATGATCTATATGTTCGCCTATGCCTCGTCGTTCAACCAGGACATCGGCGGCTGGAATACCTCCGGTGTCACCGACATGGACTTGATGTTCTCTGGTGCCTCGTCGTTCAATCAGGACATCGGCAGTTGGGATACTTCCAGCGTTATCTACATGAGCAGTATGTTCTTTTATGCCTCGGCGTTTAACGGTGACATCGGCGGCTGGGATACCTCCAGTGTCCACGACATGAGCGATATGTTCTACTGTGCGTCGTCGTTCAACCAGAACATCGGCGGCTGGGATACCTCCGGCGTCACCAACATGTACAGAATGTTCTACGATGCCTCGGCGTTCAACCAGCCCATCGGCGGCTGGGATACTTCCAGTGTCACCAACATGGGCTATATGTTCTACAATGCGTCAGCATTTAACCAGGATCTGTCCGGATGGTGCGTCACGCTGATTCCTTCTAAACCATCTGATTTTGATACTGGCGCCAGCAGTTGGACATTGCCGCGGCCCATCTGGGGCACCTGCCCTTAATTAGTCTATGTTGCGGAAAAGCATTTTTGTCATTCCCGCGCAGGCGGGAATCCAGTATTTCCGTCTGGATACCCGCTTTCGCGGGTATGACACAGTCGCGCCAAGGCTTTCCGCAACAGAAACTAATTAGCACTACAGCGCAACTATAGTCAAAAAACGCTTTTAACGGTGAAATCAAAGAGTAAAAATGAAAATGCAAAATGACACATCAAAAGGCAAAAAGGGCAAATCATTCTGGAAAATCCGGATGATGCGTCAGGAACCGGCCGCATGGTTCCGCCGGTAAATATTCCGTCAATAAACGTTTTAATTTTTGCATTGTCATTTTGATTTTTACATTTTAATTTTTGATATAACGCGATAAACATTATGACGTTATCGTAAATTTGCGTGAGCTTGCCCGCGCTGTAGTACTCATTGCCGATATCAGTTTTGTGGGGGAGGGCTGTCGGAATTTGCCGGATCTTTTGGGCTAATCGATTCGATGATTGACGCGGGGAGGGAGGCTGATTGGGACCACGGGGAAGGATTGGCTCCCAGATATAATTCCAGCGTTCCGCCCTGAATGAGGTGCCGGTGGTGCAGGCGAAAATGATTCTGAGGTTTTTCATTAAAGGCGGCGGACTGGATGAAGATGTTATCCGGGTTGAGGTTGCGGCAGAGGATGGTGAACGTATCGCCCGGATAATATCGTTTGTTCAAGTGGATGGTGATTTTATCGAAGAGCGGCGCGGTGATATCATAAGCTGAATCGCCGGCGGCGCCTCCCTGAATGTCGAACAATCCTATGGCCATCAAAACGCCCAGTGCGCCCATCTGGCCCTGGTCTTCATCGCCGTTGTAGCCGCCGTGGGGGGTGATATCCCCAAACGTTTCCTCTTTGACGCGCCGGACCCAGTACTGGCTCAGGGAGGGCGCTCCCAGATGGTTGAAGATATGGGCCAGATGCGTGGAAGGCTGGTTTTCGTAATCCACCCAACTGACGGCATGTTTGCCATGCTGGGCTACGAAGCGATGGGGCGCGGCCAGTTCAAACTGCCGATGCAGTTTGGCGATGGCGGCTTCGTTTCCGCCCATAAGCGCAGCCAGGCCGGCGATATCCTGCGGGACAAACCAGGTATAAATGGCGGAATTACTTTCCACGAAACCGCGTGCATTAAATTCGTCTGATCCGACGGGATAGAAATCCTTATACCACGAACCATCTTTCTCGCGGGGCCGCATCCAGCCGGAAGCGGGAGCAAAGCCCAGTTGCGGGTCGAGCGTTTTGCCGGCGTCGGGGTCAAAAATATGATGATAATTGGCGGATCGCTGCATGAACAGGGCCTCGTCGGCGGTTTTTCCCAGGCTTTGGGCCAGTTGCGCCAGGCACCAGTCCGAGTAGGCGTATTCGAGGCTTTGCGCTGCGCCTTCCCGATGCAGGCCTTTGCCTTCGTCGTGCAGCGGGATGTAGCCGCGTTCGATATAATAGCGCATTCCGCCGCCGGCGGGGTCAGGTCCGTCTTCGTATCCGGCCCGGTCGCGGATGCCGCCGGGGAAGGCGTTTTTCCGCAGGCCTTCATAGGCTTTCTCGACATCCCAGTTGCGGATGCGCCTGGCCCAGGCGCAGGCAAAAAACGGAGCCGCCTGATCGCCGATCATGACATACGTATAGTTGCCGCCGGACGGTCCGCGGGGGATAAGCCCGCCGTTATCGTACATGTCCAGCATGGAGTTGCAAAAATTATCCATAAGCTCAGGATAAACCAGCGACCAGAGAATATTCAGCGACCATTGCGAACCCCACCAGGCGTCAAAATTATAATGCGGGTAGAGCGGTTGGCCTTTGGCATCGAGCCGCACGCGGCGGGTTCGCGGCTGCGGCCCGGTATTGTCCGTGTAGCGGCCGTCAACATCGCTGACGATACGCCGACCCTGCAAAGCGTGCCAGAGGTCGGTATAGAATTTGATGCGCTGCTTTTCGCTGCCGCCGGCGATTTCGATGCGTCCCAGCCAGTCGTTCCATTCCGCCTGCGATTCTTTCACGACGCGATCAAAATCCCAATGGTTCAGTTCCGCTTCCAGGTTTTTCCGCGCCTGGCTCGTGCTGACATAGGACAGGGCTACTTTCATCAGGACGATTTCATCCCGGCGCGTGGGAAACTGCACATAAAAACCGATTTTGTCGGCGGTCACTTGTTCCAGGGGAATCACGTTTGCTTTTTCCCACGCCATGATGTGCGTAAAGGGGCGATTGATCTGCGCGACGAAATAGGCCGTAAACGGTTTTTTCCGCCGGCTTGTGGGGGCCATGGTGACGGACCCTTCGAATTCACGGTCGCTGATCCGGCGGACGGAGGAACTCTCCATGGCGGCGGGGCCGAGTCTTTGGTCGAGACTGAAGGCGATGTGGCTTTTGTCCGCGGCGGGAAAACGATAACGATGAAATCCCACGCGGTGGGTGCTGGTCAATTCAACCTGAATGTCGCGGTCGCGGAGGAAAACCTTGTGATAGCCCGGAGCGACAATTTCATCATCGTGGGAAAAAGCGGCTTTGTTGGCTTCGAGTCCTTCGGCCGCCTTAACGTCACCGACGCCGGGCATGACCGGGATGCCGGAAAGCTGCCAGCCGTGGATGTGACTGAAGCAGCGGATATAAGGCTCATCGTACAGGTAGCCCGCCTGCCAGTCGCCCTTTACCGCGGTATCGGGACTGAGGTTGACCATGCCGAACGGCCGACACGCCGATGAAAAATAAAACCACCGCGATTTGGCCGTGTCGATGTGCGGGCGAACATAGTCCACCGGCCGTTCGTCGGCCAGACAGCCTGTTGCCGCCAGAACCACAACCAGCAGCGTTGCGACAAGCCTGGTTCTTGCCATAACAATTTCCTTGTTTGGTGATTTTATTGGATGGTCCATTATGCAAACAAATTTTCAGCTTCCGGCGGTATCCAGGGCTCAATGCACTCGGGGCCGTCATTTTGAATACGGTTGACCAGAGGATTAACCGGATACGCGGTAAGATAATCGGTTGGGTAAGGGGTTAGCAAGGGGATTAGTTGTTTGGGGTCAGACGTCGGATCGAGCCAGAGCGAGAAATGTTCCGGTTCGAGAATGAGCGGCATACGATGGTGCAGCGGCCGCACGGTCTCATTGGCGGCGGTGGTCAGGATGGCGCAGGACTCGAGGGTATCGCCGGAAGGATTTTGCCAGCGGTCCCACAGGCCCGCCAGAGCCAGCGGACGGTCATCAGGGCGTTTGAAGTAGTAAGGTTGCTTGCGGCGGCCCAGCTTTTTCCATTCGTAAAAGCCGCTAGCGGGCAGCAGGCAGCGCTGAGCGGCGAAGGCTTTTTTGAAAGTTGGTTTTTGGGCGGCGGTTTCACTGCGGACATTGATATAGAGTTGCGTCGGGGAAGCCTCTTTGGCCGTATGCCCAACCAATCCCCACAACAGGTGATCCAGGCGCCGGCCTTCGCGCCCGCCGCGTACGGCCGGAACCTTTTGTGACGGCGCGACATTATAACGCGGCGCTATATCCTCAACGTTGGTGAGGTTAAATAACTTCGCCAACTCCGATGGCGAGATACAAATGGCAAATCGGCCGCACATGGAAGCATTTTAGCCCGTACAAATTGGAACAGGTTTTTAACGGTCGCGAATATATGAAAAAATCCCCTTCCGTTGGTTACGGAAGGGGAATCGTTCAATTACAAAACACAACACACGTTATTACCACTTGCCGGTTTTGGCGGTGGAGGGTTTGGGCAAACCGTCCATGACGCTGATGGATTTTTTCAAATCGGTATCCGGCAGGGGGTAGTCGTGGAGTCTGCCTTCCATGAAGGCCTGGTAGCCGGTCAGGTCCATGAGGCCGTGGCCGCTCCAGTTCATGATAATGACCTTTTGCTTGCCTTCTTCCTTGGCCAATTTGGCCTCACGGATAGTGGCGGCGATGGCGTGGCTGGTTTCCGGGGCGGGAATGAAGCCTTCGGTGCGTGCCCAGAGCATGGCGGCTTCATAGCACTCGATTTGGCCAACGGCCAGCGGCGTCATGAGACCTTCGTTGACGGCCTGGCTGACCAGCGGCGCCATACCGTGATAACGCAGGCCGCCGGCATGAATCGGGGACGGCACGAACGTATGGCCCAGCGAATACATCGGCAGCAGGGGGGTCATTTTGGCGGTATCACCGTGGTCATAAACAAAAGGACCGCGGGTCAGCGTCGGGCACGACTGCGGCTCGACGGGGATGATTTTGATATTGGCGCCGGCGATTTTGTCGGCGGTGAAGGGAAACGCCAGTCCGGCGAAGTTACTGCCGCCGCCGGCGCAGCCGATGACGATATCCGGTAAGCCTTCACCCGCTTTTTTCAGTTGTTTTTTGGCTTCCAGGCCGATGATGGTCTGATGGAGCATAACATGGTTGAGCACACTGCCGAGAGAGTAGCGGGTTTGGCCGGTTTTATCCGTAACGGCGGCTTCGATAGCTTCGCTGATGGCGATGCCGAGACTGCCGGGGGTGTCGGGCATTTTTTCGAGAATGGCCCGGCCGGCATTGGTTTCCGTGCTGGGACTGGCAACGCATTTGCCGCCCCAGGTCTCCATCATCAGGCGGCGAAAGGGTTTCTGATCGAAGCTAATGCGGACCATGAACACCTTGCATTCCATGCCCAGCAGAGCACAGGCGAAACTCAGGGCGCTGCCCCACTGGCCGGCGCCGGTTTCTGTGGTGAGCCGTTTGATGCCAAATTGTTTATTGTACCATGCCTGGGCTACGGCCGTATTGGGCTTGTGGCTGCCGGCGGGGCTGACACCTTCGTTTTTATAATAAATGTGGGCAGGGGTGCCCAGGGCTTTTTCAAGGGCGGAAGCCCGATAAAGGGGGCTGGGACGCCAGAGGTAGAGCATATCCAATATCTCTTCAGGGATATCAATCCAGCGCTGCTGGCTGACTTCCTGTTCGATGAGATTCATGGGGAACACCGGCGCGAGCATATCCGGGGTAATGGGTTTGCCGTTGGGGCCAAGGGGCGGCTGGAGCGGGGTAGGCAGGTCGGCCGCCAAATTGTACCATTGACGCGGGATGTCTTTTTCTTCGAGCAGAAACTTAATGGTCATAAGTCCTCCATTAGCAAATAGTTAACAAAAATACCATATAGACTTTTCTGGTGACAAGATATTCCCGCGGTGAAACGAAAGGATGAAACTATCACCTTTGCGTACAGGCCGACAGGCCCAACAGCCCGGCGGGATACATGCTAACCAACCGTAAAGATACAAAAATAGCGAAGTTAAGTCCAGTAAAAACCTTACTGTTCAAGGGGTGAATTCTGCGGTTCAATTTTGATGCTAACCCGTGCGGTATTAACCGGTTCGGTGAGATGTATGCCAATGCGCGTGGGGTGTTTGCCGCAGCTAAAATCTTCATTGACAGGTTGCTGGTCGAGAATAAAAAAGGCCTCTGATGTTATGGTAATTTTAAGGGTTTTATTTTTTTCGGTGAGGATAAGGGTTTGGGCGTCGCAGGTTTCAATTGTGGCGAATGTAATCAAGGCGGTGGCAAAAGTATGAGGTTCAGAAAAACGAACATCGTCGATAATGGTAAGGCCGCCAGATCCTTCCCGGTTATAGGTAAACGTCCGGGTCAGGTGTTTGAGGGTTTTGATATTATAGGCAGAAGCGATATCCATTTCGAGCGTATCGCAGGTTGGCGTGAAATCAGTTTTCAGGATTTTTGCCTGAGCCTGGCGCCCGGTGCGTTGTTTTTCCCCGGCAACGAGGGGAACGGGGTGTCCGAAGGAATTCAAGGCGTTGCTTGCATAGCGGTCGCGGCCGAAGGTGCGGCGGGTATAAACCTCAGCGCC
>CAZOCV010000142.1:0-2524 GCA_964578395.1 uncultured Pirellulales bacterium | reverse complement strand
CGGCAAGTTTAGTTTTTGCCGCAGATAGTAAAGCATCCAAGGCTCGGGTTCAGCGTCGATAGAGCAATCCGCGAAGGCGGGAACAAGGCTGGGATTTAATTGAATGGTCCAGCCGTATTTGGCAATCGCCGGCGCCTGGGAAAATTTTAACATATCGATTTTACCGTTGGTGGCCTGATAAAGCGTTTCCGTCAGGAGGAGATATCGGCCGAAACCATAACCCCAGTATCCTACTCCCTCGGAACAGTAGCCATCATCACCGAAGCCGTTCAAAAAGCGTTGAAGATGTTTTTCCGCCCCGGCGATAAAAAGCGCCCGGTCGCGAGGATTTTCCAATAATGCCAGCGCTGCACCGGTCGTTTGCGCCTGGCAGACGGCGTTCCAGTTGCTGGAAGTGCGAGCGAGCCAGTTGGCGGCGGGCTGGCGGCCGTGGTACATTTCCATGACGGGATCCAGCACCCGCTGCCGCACGTTTTCATACAACAGGGTGCGCGTTTGGGGTGATAATTTGTCACCCAACAGCCAATTTATCGTTGCGAGATTCCAGGCGATACTACTGCTGCGGAGTTCGACGATATGGGTTTTACCGTTAAAGTCATCCAGGTCGGAATCGTGAGCCGGCAGCGACCACGATTTAAGCGAGCAACGGTAGCGAATGGCCTCTTCGATGGCGGGCAGAAACCGCCCTTCATTCTCCAGGCATTCAGCCAGTACGGCATATCGCAGCCGTTTCCGCAGGTCATTTTCGACATTCTGGAAATGAGTGCGGTTGCCGTTGCGGGAATATTCCAGATAAAGCTCATCGGTAAGCTGGGGCATGGGGCGGGCAATTAATTTTTGCGCCTGAGGGATAATATCTTTTAATCGAGGGTGTTGGGCGAGGTTTTTCCAGGCTTCACGGTTACTGATGGGCGCGCCAACGCCTTGAGGATTTTTTGGAAGCCAAGCTTCGATTTGTTCTATGCGCTGGGCGTCGGGCATAAGCTCCTGGGCTGGAGTGATGGCGGTTGAATAAAGAAAAGCAATCGCAGTCAAAAGGAGGATAAGTGGTTTCATGGAATGCCTCTTGGAGATCAACGAGTTCTGTGACATGAACTCAAGCATAAAACCAGTATAAAAGGCGTAATGCGCCTGAACAAGGCAAAAAAAAGGGTTTTGCCGGATTGAGAGATCGGCAAAACCCGTTCTCGTTCCAGGTGAGTACGGTTAGCACTCTAACCTGGGAGGGGAAGAGAGAGCTCATTCAATTTTAATGTATCAAAGCGGCTCAAAGGCCGGTTGTTTTTAGGGCCCAGGCCCGACGGTTCGGGGGAACTGCCTAGCCTGGGAGGGAGAGAGAGAGCAAACTTAATCTCTCGCCCGGTTAATCGTCGTCGCCGCATCCTCGGAGGGCAGAGGCGGCGGTACAATGCAATCCACGGGCACCACCAGGGGAGTACTAATCCCTGGGACATCAACGACGGCGAAGAAATCACGCTTCTTTCCCATGTCGCTGAGCAACACGATGCGGCCGCTGATTTGCAGCCGTTCGGTCAGGTGCGCCCGCAAATCCTGTCGGTCGGGACACATCACGTCCGCCAAGCAGAAGCGAACCTGTGTGCCCGGCTGTAACGGGTCACCAAACATTTTCCATTCCTTACCTTTAGGCCAAGAGCTGAATCTCTCACTTCTCTCGCCATTTATATAATTAGCAACGGGCGTGCCAAACTCGGCCATAACACGATTAATAATAGGGCCGTTTATTAAAGCTATTATTTACCGATAGTTATAATTTGGTTTAATATGCCGCGGCGGCCATGTTCCGCGATGGGGAATTTTTTGATGGGAAATTAATTTCACAGCGTTGTAAATCTGCCGGGGCGAATGAAGGAAATTAACCCGCCGCAATCGCCCGGAATGGGCTTATTCCATCGGATTGGGCAAGGAAAATTATTACACACGGGGGGAAATGTTTTTTACAGTTTATCATCTGTGGTGCTGCCAACGTAATCCGCCGCAACTTTTACGATGGGCCGGGCTGGAAAAGCCGCTTCGATTAAGTGATGGACCAATCATGCCGCTGACGAACGGGAGCCGCCTGGCCTGCCGTCAACTGGCCGAACCAGATTAGGCGATGATCGCCAACCGCATCAAACGCGGCGCGCCCTTGGGCGAGCCGGACTGGATTGAACGTATGGCTGCTAAATTAGACCTTAAAAAGGTTCCTGACACCTTTATTTTCCTGACACCTTTATTTTCCCCCTCTTAATATGACTGAGTTACGTGTAAATTCGAGTGTAATCGATTTGAGCGGAGGGTTAGACTTTGGTCCATTTACCATAAAGGAAATGGTCGATAAACGCCGGACGGACGGTTTTTGCTCAGGGAAATTAGGGCAAATTAAAGAAACTATGAAAGCCAGATGTTCCTGGGCGAATAGGACATAATCGCCTTAACGTGATCGCCGCTGGGGCGTCAGGAACCTTTTATTTATTCAGCCCGGCGGCCCTGCTGGACGATACGGGGGCGGTGGTGGAGCGGTACG
>CAZOCV010000141.1:3332-9243 GCA_964578395.1 uncultured Pirellulales bacterium | reverse complement strand
GTTCGCATCCTTGCATTTGTTTCATCATTGCTTCAAGCCTCCGTGCCTGAATGGAATATCGCGTTTTATGCCGCGCCGTGGCGGCGCCGGCAGAAATTAACTATTAAAAGCTCCAGGGCCACCCGCAGATCACCGCCGGTTTTGGCCGCCAGGTCGATTTCCAGCAATTGCTGCAACAGGGCGCCGATGTCTTCGATTCGCCAGCGGCTGACCTGCCGCATGAAGATGTCGGGCTGGTTCCAGACGCGAACCTTGCGCGGGATTTCGCTTTTGCTCATGCCGGCGTCCAGCAGCAGCCGGGCGTCGTAAAGGCGGCGAACATGCCAGGCAAAAGCGCCAACCGCGGTGAACTGAGCGTTACGGTCCTGATTGAGCATACGCTCCAGGCTCGCCAGGGCCGTACCCGACTGGCCGGCGGTCATGGCATCGATGACTTCGAAAACCGTTAACTGGCGGTTCTGGCCGGTTAAGGCGACGACGTCTTCCAGGCGAATCGTACGGTTCGGATTATCAGGAGTGTTTACATAAGCGGAGAGTTTGTCGATTTCGGCTTCGAGCAGGCCGACTTCGGCTCCCGTCAGTTCGACGAGCATATTGGCGGCGTCCCGGCCGATGGTCAGGCCGAAACGGTCCTGGGCGTAACGGTTTAGAAATGCCGGCAATTCATGGCGTTTGACCGGCTCGAAGGCGATGACGGTCCCGGATTTGGCGACCGCTTTGGCCAGACGCGTGTTGGAGGGGAAACTTTCCGGTGTGAGAATAAACACGCCCGTCGGGCTGGGACGCTCAACGTAGGCTTCCAGGGCCTCGCGGTATTTGGTGATAAAGGCATCGGCGTTTCGCACCACGACGACTCGCCGCGGCGATAAAAACGGCGCGGTGCGCAAATCATCCAGCACGTCGGCCAGTTCCGCGGTGTCGCCGTCGTAACTGCTCAGGGCCAATTGCGGGTCCGCCCCTTCCAGCGAGGTTTCGATTATCTGTTCCAGTTGGTCGGTCACCAGACGGCGTTCCTTGCCGTAAATGACCGTCACCGGAGAAATTTTTACCGCGGATTTCACAGATTTTCAGGATTTTCAACCGTAAATGACACCGTTTAACACGGTTTTCATGTCTTTTTTATATTTTTTCTGATTTTCAGGTGCTGAACCCAGTTTTCAGATCTTTCTAAAGAAAATTATAATGGATTGAATAGGTAAATCAAGGCATTGCTTCCAGACGTTCCCGTGCTAATTTACCAATGGGGTCATCAGGGGCACTGCCTACGGCTTTTCCCCAGGCGAGGCGAGCTTTCTGGCCCTGGCCCACCTGCTGCGCCACATCGCCCAGCCATAACCATCCCTGGCGGTCATTGGCGTCAACCGCCACAAGTTTTTCCAACGTAGCCATCGCCTGATTTTTCTGCTCCAGGGCCAACTGCGTCTGCGCCAGGCCGAAAAGACTGGTCGTGCGATTGGGCACCCGCTGCAGGACCAGTTCAAACTGCTGCTGGGCTTTTTCAAATAAACCCAGGCGAAAATAGACGTTGGCCAGATTGGTGCGTGCTTCGACGTGGTCGGGTTTAAGGGCCAGCGTCCCTTCGAACGCCCTGGCCGCATCGCGCCATTCCTCCCGCCGCCGATACAACACGCCGCGCCGATACATCTCGTCCGCCACATCGTAATTAGCCGTATGGCCCTGGGTGGGTAATTTCACCGGCGGCGCGATGGACGTCACCAGGTCGGCAGCATTATCCGGCAGCGGGGTTTGCTGCATAACGGCCGGAACAACCTGATCTTCCGGCGTAATCGTAATCAGGCCGGAGGTGACCTCAGTACGGTGGCCGGCCTGATCGGTAATTTCCGCTAAAATCTGAATCGGACCAGTGATTTGTTCGGGTATCTTCCAGAGATATTCCCCTGAACTTGACTGAGGTTCGGTTAATTCAATCCACTGGGTCTCCGAACCGGTGCGGTAATAAAAACGCACGCAGTTTTCGCCTAAAAACCGGTCAAAGCCGGCCCAGCGCAGCGTAAGTTGCCGCGAACTGTAACAGGCGACCGAACTCGGGGGGCTGTACAAATATAATTGCGGCGGGGTGAAGTCCACAAAAATAATCTGCTGGCCGGGGATATTCAGCGGCAGCGAGGCCCAACCGGCGGCCGGATCACCCCCTTCGACAGGTAACGACCGCCTGCCCCACCGGTCCACCGCTACGATAAACAACCGATAGACACCTTCCTCCGGTGCGGTAAAACGAATCGGCCCGGTGCGATCAACATCATAATCGTAGAGTTGCCACAGGCCGGAATACCCCTGGGCGTACCAAAGCTCGACCCGCATGAGATTTTCCGGCGTTACGTCCTGGATGTTGTACTGAATATCCATCGCCGGGGTGCGGATGACCTGAGCTTCCGGCTGTACTTGCGGCTGAGGCGAAGCCGGTTCAACGGTAAAAATGTTATTTGATCCTGCGGCCAAAGAGGCGAAGGATAATAACCATAAAAGCGATAACCCATTTAATAATAATATGTTATATTTTTTCATGGCTCTGTTTCCCGGCATGTGCCCACGTCATATATATGTTTTCGACATAAAACCCAACCAAAGCCTTTTACGCCATATCGTTTATTATCGGACGAACTACACAGAGGGCTTGAATGAACGGCGAGATAACTGCCGTTGCACTTAAAGGATCAGCGACGGCGGAGATTAGCACGAGCACGGCCGTAGAAAATCATGCCGATGATAGTATGGATAACCGGACCGACGAAAAATAAAAAAATGAATGGACTGAATCCCCAGCCAGGCGAACCCGAACTTGAAAAATTGACCATTACAGCAACGGCGGAAATTGGATTGGACATGAAGCCGCAGCAGAAGTTCAGCAGAACCATGACGGTGACGAAGGAGGCGACGAGGGCGGCGATGGTGGTTTTGAGACGGACGCTGAAGTAGAGGCCGATGCCGATGACCAGCACCAGATTGCCCGCGAGGGTCAGGAGGAAAAAGAAAATGGCGACGGGGTGAATAACGCCGACGATAATAAACGCCACCATATGCCCCAGCATCCAGACCAGCAGGACCAGGCTGCGGCCGACAGCGGCGAGGGCCTTGCCCCAAACGATAACGTTATCATCGAGAGGACTGGTCAGCAGGCAATCGAGGGTGCGGGCTTCCTTTTCGCCGGTAATACCGACGGCGGCGGCGGCCCCGGTGCGCAACAGGCACAGCAGGCTCAGAATGCTTAGCAGAATCATATGAAATTCCGGCCGGATAATCCAATTGCCGATAATGCCCCAGCCATACAATGCAGCAACCAGCAAGGCCAGAATCACGAGGATGAGTTGCCCAGCCCGGCCGCGGCGCCAGAGGCAGTGGCGGAGGTCTTTCCAGCAGACCGGCTGACCGGTGACGGGGCGAATGCCGGTTGAGCCGGTAAGGGCCAGGAGGCGGGCGCGGGGACCGAGAAACCAGTTTTTGGGGTTGAGGCCCGCCAGCGAACCGCGGACCAGCAAACGCACCGCCACGACGGCCGCCAGCAGCAAACCCAGCGACACCAGGCCCAGCGTGCGGCACAGGCCCGGCCAGTCGATATTAGCGCCGGCGGGATCGACCCAGAACTCACTGGTAGTCAGTTCCGACAGTATGACAGTGGCGTTGGTATATTTGGTAACCACCTCCAGCGCCCTGGCCAGCGCCGACGGCAGCGGTAATAGCGCCAGTAACGGCGGAAGAAGATTCATCGCCAGCAATACACCAACGACGATGATAATGCAGCGGTGAGTGCGATGGAAAAAGACAGAGCCTAACAGGCTCAGCGCCCCGGCGAAAACCATCGCCGCCAGCGTGACCGCCAGCGAGGCGATAACAAAATTCCAGGAGACGCCGCCAAAGACGCGGATGACGGCCAGCACCGGCAGGCTCACGGCGATAAGAATCATGACCTGAAAGCAGCGGCTGAGGAATTTGCCCGCGACCAGTTGCAGTGCGGTGACAGGCGTACTGAGGAGGACGTCGAGGGTGCGTTTGGTGATTTCGTCGCTGAGGCACGAGCAGAGCATGGCGATAATGATAAGCTGGGCGGTGAAGAACTGAAACCACACAATGGCGCACGTGACCTGCCGGCCGATAAAGGGCATCCGCGAGACGATATAGGCCCCGGAGCCGGTAAAGTGGGACGTCACCGCGGCCGAACTCCAGGCCAGAGCGATGAAGATGAGCAGGCCGAGCAGGTAACCGCCGCGAACAATGTAGGTCCGCCGGCGGCGGCTGGCGACGCGGAGTTCCTTATCCAGCAGCGGGCCGGTGAGCCAGGTCGGCTCCAGAAAACGAACGACGGCGGTGAGGGTTTCAATGAATGTCATGAAGGTTTATTTGCTGAAGAGTTTGCTGCGCAGGTTCACGCGGGCAATAACATAAAATATCATCGACATAACCAGGTTTAATAATGTGCACCCCAGAATGGCCATGGTGGTCCCGAAAAAACCACAACGATTATCAAACCAATCATAACGAAGTTCGTGAGAAATATCGTAATAATAATTCCCGGAACTGACATTATATCTGCCGCTGGTGGCTTCCATGATGACGCCGCTTTGCATAATGGGATTGGCGGAAACTAATAATTGTATGGAATCATCCCCCCCTCCCATACCCAGCATCATCGGCAAAAAAATCATCCACCCCAGGGCAAATAGCAGGGTCAGCACCAAGGCTACGG
The DNA here is from genome assembly GCA_964578395.1 of uncultured Pirellulales bacterium. Taxonomy (GTDB): domain Bacteria; phylum Planctomycetota; class Phycisphaerae; order Sedimentisphaerales; family SM23-30; genus JAFGBA01. The sequence continues at coordinate 4,541 of CAZOCV010000141.1, read as the reverse complement.
CGGTTTTGCGGCACATACTGCTGAAGCACAGGCCGGACAGGGCCGCGTAAACCATGCCGTTGAGGATAATCAGCGGCATGTGCGCCCAGGCGGCCGGATGAATATAACCAGACAGGGAAAAAACCATCAGGTGGATAATCAGCAGCGACCAGATGGGCAGATTGCGGCGGAGAATGCCGATGAGCTTGCCGTAAATAATACTGCCGTCGCTGAGCGGGGTAATGACCAGAATCGGCCAACTGCGGGTTTCGCGCTCCTTGGTGATGGCCGCGGCAGCGCCGACGGCGGTGGCGAACATACCGATAATCATATAGATAACCATCAAAAGAATATGAAAAATCTCATCATTCATCCAATCGCGGTAAACGGCGTAACCATAAAAAACAACCATAAACAGCACAATCAAAACCAGCCCTATTTTCTGCCAAAGGGAGCGCACGCGAACGAAGGGTTCGCGCAGTTCCTTCCAGACGAGGGGCCGGCCCTTGACGCGGCGGATGCGGGATTCATCGGCGTGTTCGGTGTCGATGGTCGGGGCGTCTTTGCGGCGCTTGCGCCGCGACCGGGCGGGTTCGCCGGCCATCTGCCGCAGGGCGGCCTTGCGCACCCGCAGCGTGGTTATCAACAGCAACAACACCGCCGTACCCAACAGAACGCCGCAATTCACCAGCCAGAAATACGGATAAGCGTTGAAGAAGGATTGGCCGCCCCGCAAGGCGAACTCCGTAACCACACCCAGAACCATAAAGGGATTAATGCCGCCTATAATCATTTCCAGTGTTCTCGACGGCAGGTTATACTCTTCCCAGATGACACCCAATATCAGCGGAATCAGGCCGTAAAGAATCGCCAGTACGACCACGGCGGCGGCGAGCACCTGATAGGATTTGCGATTGGTGACGGAGATAAACATGCAGACCGCCGCATCGAAAATCAGCGTCGCCAGAGTGATACACAGGGCGGCGACGATATAGTCCCAGCGGACGCCGCCGAAGACCCGGATAATAGCCAGCACCGGCAGACTCAGCGCCAGCAGGGCGAAAAGCTGCAGGAGCTTACTGAGAAGTTTTCCCAAAACAATTTGCAGACTGCTGATGGGCGTGGTCAGCAGGACGCCGAGGGTTTTGCCGGCCAGTTCATCGCGGATGGTGGTGCTGACCATGCTGACGGCGACCAGTTGCAGGGCGATAAACTGAAACCAGACAATGA
>CAZOCV010000141.1:0-3232 GCA_964578395.1 uncultured Pirellulales bacterium | reverse complement strand
AAAAAGGCGTCATCAAGTTTAAGCTGTTCGGGTTCGAGGGCGATAAGGTCAATTTCGCCGCAGACCAGCGTGCGGGCGATGACGCCGTCGCCCTCCTGTCCGGGATGGAAGGTGACGGAAATCATTTCCCCTTCGCGGTGCACGTCGGCGATTTGCGGCAAAACCGAGAGCAATTCCACCGCCTTGTCGTGGTTGCCGGCAACGCGAACGCGGACCTTGCTCTGCTGGCCGGCGCGCTGGCGCAACTGAGCCATCGAACCGCTAAAGACCAGTTGGCCATGTTCGATAATACCGATGTGATCGCTGATTTCCTCCAGTTCGCTGAGGATGTGGCTGGAAATCATGATGGTTTTGCCCATTTTCTTGAGTTCGCGCAGCAGGCCGCGAATTTCGATGCGGGCGCGGGGGTCAAGGCCGCTGGCGGGTTCATCGAGGATAAGCACCTTGGGGTCGTGGATGAGCACGCGGGCGAGACCCAGCCGCTGCTGCATGCCGCGGGAGAGGCTATCGACGGGCGCGGCCTTTTTGGATTGCAGGTCGGTCAATTCCAGCACACCTTCGACGATGCCTTTGCGCTGGCGCGGCTCGATGCCGAAAGCGGCGGCGAAAAATTCGAGGTATTCAAAGACTTTCAGGTCGTCATACACGCCCATGAAGTCGGGCATGTAGCCCACCAGGCGGCGGACCTTGCGGCCGTCGCTAAGCACGTCGTGGCCGTCGATATAGGCCCGGCCGGAGGTGGGCGTCAGCAGCGTCGCCAGGATGCGCATGGTGGTGGTTTTGCCGGCGCCGTTGGGACCGATAAAGCCAAAGACGTCGCCGGCGTTGATGGTGAGGTCCAGATTGGCCAGAGCGATCAGGTCGCCATATTTTTTAGTCAGGCCGGTGATTCGGATCATTGTTTATCTCCTCATTAAGCAGGCCGGGCGTGATGAGCATACGGCACCAGCACAGATGATCAAGGTCGTAGGTTTTGTCGGCAACCGCGAAATCGATGGGAGCGTCGGCGTATTGCACGCAGACCAGGGCTTTGCCCTGCCGGAGGCCGCGCATGATGCCGGTCGTCCGCGAAAACGTCCCCTGAGCGTACCCCGCAGCGACGCAAAGACTGCGACTGACGTTGGAATCGTCTTGAAAACCGTGAAACATACCAGGCTCGTCCGGCTTGGCCGTAAGGTTCCAGTCGTTTTTCGAGGTCCACTTGAGCACGCCCGTAAACGTCTTGCGTTCGCCGGAGGCAACAGAGGAAAATTCCAGAGACTTTTGATGATCGAACAGGACATAGCCTTTTTGCAGCGGCTGGTCGGCGAGATTGGTAATGGTGACGGCGACGTTATCGCCGTGGCGGGCGACATCGACCCGCAAGGGCACGCGCGGCAGCGGATTTTCGCGGATGAGGGTTTGCATGGACCAGATGTTGATGGGCAGAGAAAAAGGCAGATTGCTTCCATCGTACTGCGAACAAAAGATATTGCGTATGGCGGAATTGGAACCGCGATGATAAAAATTGTGTTCACTGGGAGAAATGCCCGACCACCAGTCTTTTTCGTCCAGTTCATCCAGGCGATAATCATCGCTGTGCGGGGCGAAAATGCCCGCATAGGTGGTGCGCCAGGCATCAGGGGAATCCTCGCTGGCGTCGATCATGGTAACGGCCCGAACCTGCAGTTCGCCGCCGCGGAGGGCCTCAACGCCGTAATAAGCCGCCACGGTGAACAAGGCGATCCAGCCGGTCATGGTCAGCCAGGTCAGCGGCAATTTGTCGCGGCGTTTGAGAAAAAGGTAATCCACCGGCCCCAGCAGCACGGCCAGCAACCCCAGCAATAAAATCACCCACCCCAAACTCAGCGGGCGCAGTTCGGGAATGGTATATAGATGGCCCATGACCTGATTGGCGGCCCGCTGCTCGAACCCGGCCTGGTAATAGAAACCCTGATGGCCTTTATCCTTATACTCTTCGTTATCAATCAGAGCGAGGCCGCGTTCGAGGTTGGCGAAAGTCGTTGCCGATTGGGGGTCAGCGTTTTTGTCAAGCACCGGAGTAAGCAGCGGCGCCAAGCGCCCCAGCCAGAATTGCCCGGCAATAGCGCGTTGACGCGGCCCCAGTTGGCCGGGATTAAAGCCCAAAACCGCCACACGGCCAAAACCCACCGGTGCGGCAGCATAAACGCAGGTATCATCAACCATGAATGTGCTGTCCAGATGCACCTGGGCATGGCGCGGAGACAAATGATGACAATCGATTTCCACTTTGTCGGTGTGGTCCAGACTCAGATCGGCCAGATAGGCCCAGTCGGGCTTGATTTGGCCGGGACGGTCGAACGCCACCGGCAGCCACGCCCGCAGAGGGTGACTTTGCGGCATGGGGTTGGCCCCCAGAATTACCAGCATTTTGCCGCCTTTGGTCACCCACTGGCGTATGGCCAGACTCTGCTCCGGGTTAAGCCCCGACCAGTCCGTATCAAACAGCACCAGCACATCCAGCGCGGCGTAACCGGTCCAGTCCCAGGGAGCCTGGGTGACAGGCAGATGCGCGGCGAATACCTCGCCGGTAGCGCCGGATGAATTGCAGTACAGGGCATCCTTCAGATTAAGAATGCCGAATTGCGTGCGGCCGATAACGCCGATAAAAAAGTCGCTGTTCTTCACTTCGATAAGATTGACGGCGGCGGATAGGTCATAAATATCGTAGTTAAAACGCCACTTGATGGCGCCGTCATTATCCACAAGCCTGAAACGCATCTGTTCGAGGTTATAGGCCAGCTTGGTCGCCAGCGGCACCTGCCGGGCCACCCCGGGCGTCAGCACCACATCATGCTCAATGTTGAGGGTATTGAGGTCGTCCTGCGCGCCGGAAATAATCAAACGGCCGGAAAACGGGGTGGTCTGACGTGTCTGGAGAGTAACATTTACCGGGGTCCATTCCATGGGGCGGAAATGATTGCCCCAGCCCACGGTGATATCGCCGATGAAAGGCGGCTCATCCGCGGCGGCGGCGACAAGCGTCAATAAAAGCAACGTTATTAAACACCGGCGTAATTGCATGATGGTATCCTTTTGCTTACAGACGGACACGCGAGTTATACACCAGCCATTCCAGGCAAACAATCACCAGCGCCGCCAGCGCCAGGTACGGCCAAATCAGGGTATTGGAGCGGCCGACGCTTTTGTCGGCGCTGACCGATGCGCCGATAAAATGCAGTTCTTCGCGCGGGGCGAGGCGGCTTTCCCG
>CAZOCV010000140.1:0-9369 GCA_964578395.1 uncultured Pirellulales bacterium | reverse complement strand
CCCTCGGCGTCAAAAAATATCTGCGTCGGGATGAGGTTGATTTTATATTGTTTGGCTTCATCCGGCTTTTCCCAGACGTCGATAAATGTTACCTTAAACTGTTCTTTGTAATTCTGCTTAAGTTCGTCAAGTATAGGCTTCATCATCTTGCAGGGAATGCATTTACCCGCACCTAAATCAATAAGATGGGGCAGTTTCACCGGCGCCGCCACGGGTGGGGCATTTTCCTCAAGCGGCGGCTTCTCTTGCTCTTTGGCGACGGACGTTGTATCCGCTGTCGGTGGTGAATCACTCGCCGGCGTTTTGTCTTTCTGCTTCAATGCAAAAACCACGCCTACCACCGCAATCAGGGCTAAAACAATCACTATTTTTATTGCTTTATTCATAAACAAATTACCTTTCATTTCTTATTATTGTAACCAGATTAAGCAAGCATGGCCTTAATGTCTTCCGGCGTCGCCACTTTACCGACGACTTTCACCTCACCGTCAATCGCCAGCGCCGGCGTCATCATTACGCCCATTTTCATAATGTCATTAATCTGACTAACCTTTTCGAGGGTATATTCAATACCCGCTTCCTTGGCCGCTTGTTCGGCGTTTTCCGCCAGTTTTTTACATTTGGGGCAGCCCGTGCCCAGAATCTGAATCTTTTTCATATATGCACCTCTTGCGTTTTTTTGAACCAACCTTGCGTTTTCAAACAAATTTTTACCAGCATCAACATGACCGGAACCTCAATCAAAACACCCACCACCGTCGCCAGAGCCGCCCCCGACGATAATCCAAACAGCATAGTCGCCGTCGCAATGGCCACCTCGAAATGATTGGAAGCGCCAATCATCGCCGAAGGTGCCGCATCCTGATAGGGCAGCTTCAGCACTTTGGCCAGCCCGTAGCCTATGACAAATATCAGGCAGGTTTGTAAAAATAAGGGAATCGCCAGCCAAAGTATGGTCAGGGGATTGGACAAAATGGTTTCGCCCTTGAAAGAAAACAACAGCACCAGGGTCACCAGCAGAGCGATGATGGTTATCGGCGTCAAAACATGCAGGAATTTTTCATTAAACCAGGCCAGGCCTTTATGGGCGATTATCCAGCGACGTGAAATATATCCCGCCGCCAGCGGCAAGGCCACATAGATGGCAATGGACAGCAATAAAGCCTGCCAGGGAACCGGTAATTTGCCCACACCTAAAAGAAAACCTCCCAGCGGCCCGTAGAGAAGCAGCATGGTCAGGGAATTAATCGCCACCATCACCAGGGTATGGCCGCCATTGCCTTTGGCGAGGTATCCCCACACCAGGACCATCGCCGTACACGGCGCGATGCCCAGCAGAATGCAGCCGGCCAGATAGCTGCGCCACAACGGCACTTGCAGCATTTTAACACCATTTTCCATGATGACTGTGCCGACGCCATACTGCGCCCCCGCCGGCAAATCCACTCCGAAGGGCATTTTTACCAAATCAACCGCCTCCGCGCCAATAAACCCGTAAAATAATGTGCCCAGAAAAAATAGGGCGATGGCGTACATGGTGAACGGCTTAATCGCCCAGTTCACAAACAGCGTCAACCCCACCGGCTTGATGCTTTTGCCAGCCTTCAGCACTTCGGCAAAGTCAATCTTGACCATGATCGGATACATCATAAAAAACAGGCACACGGCAATAGGAATCGAAACCACCGGTGCGCCGCCAACGCTTATCGCCAATCCGTCCAGATGCCTGGCGAAACCCGGCGCCATTTTCCCAAGCACAATTCCCAGCGCTATGCACAGCAGCACCCAGACTGTTAAATATTTCTCGAAAACATTCAACCCTTTGTTTTGCTTGACGCTTGTGCTTTCATTTACCATAGATAAATTCGCTTTAATTTTGTGTTCCTGTTGTTATATCTTCACCGCCGTGATATCGGCGCTGACAATATAATCGCTGAGTTTTGCCCCCGGCGGCAGTCCCTCTTTCACTTCCCGGTAAAGCGGGTCGTTACAATCCGCCAACACGTCAATGCTGTAGGCCTTTTCCGCCACGACAATGTTTTTCAGGCCCGCCCGTTTCGCCATTGCCAGAGTCTCCTCCAGCAATATCGCGCCCCCAACGCAGCTTACCAGGGCCGCGGCGGATTTATACAATCCCTCCGGCAAAGGCTTCTTTAACGCCAGGTCGGAAATACATGCTTTGCCGCCCGGCCGCAACACACGGGCGATCTCGTTCCAGACCTGCGGCTTATCCGGCGAAAGATTGATGACACAATTGGAAATAACCACATCCACGCTCGCATCCGCCACGGGCAAATGCTCTATTTCTCCCAGGCGAAATTCGACGTTGGCCAGACCTGTCTTTTCCGTAAATGTGGAAATGCTCGCTCTGGATTTACCCAGCATTTCCGCCGTCATATCGACCCCGATGGCCCTGCCGCCGGGGCCAACCTTTTTGGCCGCGATAAATACATCAAAGCCGCCGCCGCTGCCCAAATCCAGAACAACTTGTCCCGGCTTAAGATGGGCCAGCGCCGTCGGATTCCCGCAGGATAAACCCATATTCGCCCCTTCGGGCAATACGTCCAGTTCCTCATCGGTATAACCTACCGCTCCGGCTAAATTTTCCGGCGCGGATGAACCGCAGCAACAACAGGATTGGCCGCGGGCGATTTTCGTATATCCTTCACGAACGGTTTCTCTAATTTTTTCTTCCGCTTCACCCATATAAAAATCTCCTAAAACAAGAACTTCTCTGGGAAAAATCATAACATTCCGAAAATAATTCCCGAAATCGTCGCCATAACGATAACCAGCGTAACAAATACCACCGTTTTCTGCGTTCCCATCACCGAGCGAATCACCAGCATGTTCGGCAGGCTCAGCGCCGGACCGGCCAACAGCAGCGCCAGCGCCGGGCCTTTGCCCATGCCGGCCCCTATCAGTCCCTGTAATATGGGCACTTCCGTTAAGGTGGCGAAATACATGAACGCTCCGGCCACCGAAGCAAATAAGTTGGCCCAGAGGGAATTGCCGCCCACCGCTCTGGCCACCCATTCAGAGGGTATCAGACCTTCGTGACCGGGTCTTCCCAACAACGCTCCGGCGACGATAACACCAAAAAATAATAACGGCAGAATCTGCTTGGCAAATGTCCAGGTCGAAGAGAACCATTCCTCGGATTCGCCTTTGGTCGTGCTGGTGGCCCAGGAGAGTCCTATCACCGCCGCCGAGAAAGGAATCATAGCCATCATCCCTTCCATCGGCAACACCATGGCCAAAATGGCTGTCGGAACGGCCCCCACAAGGATTTTCCAAAGAGGTATCGAAAACCACAAGATTAGTATCAATGCCAGAGCAACCGCAAATACAGAAGTAATTATCCACTTATGACTCCAAACGGTAGTCCAAAAGCCTGGAACGGCCTTTTTGCCGACGATATCCTCAACCGGGATCGTTACCTGCTGACCTGCCATTTCGCCGTCGGCAAGTTTCACCTCGTAAAAACCATCCTCACGGCCATGTTCCGGCGCCTGCACCACCGCCGCCCTAAGCATATTGCCGTCGGCCGTTTCAAAATAAAAATCATTCGGTGCGCCCCAGTTGGCAAACACCAGCACACCGATCATGACCGCGAAAAACAAAGCGTTTTGCCATAACGGCCGCTTGACCTGCGGTTCCGGCATACTCATTTGGCCGTTGGCTTTTGCCATCTCTTCCTTGCGATAGATAAAATGCATTATAAGACCAATGATGACACTGAAAGCAATAGCGCCGACCGCACGGGCAATGCCCAGTTCAAGACCTAAAATGCGTGCGGTAAGAATAATGGCAAGAATATTGATGGCAGGGCCGGAATACAAAAATGCGGTTGCCGGCCCCAGCCCCGCCCCCATCCGATAAATCCCTGCAAACAGCGGCAAAATGGTGCATGAACAAACCGCCAATATTGTTCCGGATACAGAGGCCACACCGTAGGCCAGCACTTTATTTGCCTTCGCCCCCAGATATTTCATCACCGACGCCTGACTTATGAAAACACCGATAGCCCCGGCAATAAAAAAGGCAGGCACAAGACACAGCAAAACATGCTCCTGCGCATACCATTTGGCCAGATGCAGCGATTCCATAACCGCATCGTCGAATCGCCGCCAGCCCGCCGGCAAAAAGAAAAATGCCAGAAAGATAACGACAATAACGGCCAGTTTTTTCCATTCCTGTTTCCAAGTCATCTTATTTTTAGTCCTCTCGCAAACTTATTAACTTTTGAGCCGGCAAAGTTAGTATCTGTTGCGGAAAAGAATTTTTGTTATTCCCGCGCAGGCGGGAATCCAGTATTTCCCTCTGGATGCCCGCTTTCGCGGGTATGACAGAGTCGCGCCAAAGCTTTCCGCAACAGGAACCAATTATGTTATTATGTGATGAAATACTCACGTATATTGATAAAAAAATTTGCCATCCCTTCGCTCACAGTTTGGCCAATGCCGCTGCCTGAGTTTCCACCTTTTCCTTGAGAACATTATTCACACACGACAAAAAATTAACGATACAAGGTGTCTTCAGGGAATAAATAACCTTCAACCCCTCTTTGCGGCATTCCAGAATGCCCGCCTTGAGCATAATGGCCAAATGCCGAGATACATTCGACCTCTGCGCCTGCACATGTTCGGTAATATCACATACACACTGTTCCCCGTTGCGAAGAAAATCGATAACCGCCAGCCGCAAAGGATGCGCCGCCGCCTGAATAATTTCGGCCTTCATCTGATACAGCGTTATGCTTGCCTTATCCAACATTCATATCCACAAAAGCAAATCCTATATTACTATGTCTCAATTATATAACATAGTAACCAAAATGTCAAATTTTTTATATCTTCAATATTATCAATAAGTTATATCAATATGCCGGCATAAGTTTTTCCACCAGTTCGGCGGTCCGGGCAGCAGCGCCGGGCTTTTCGACTGACTCAATGGCGGCTTTGATATTTTTGCGCATTTCGTCGCGTTTGTCGCTGCTTTCCAGCAATTCAGCGCTTTTTTCGATTAATTGCGACGTTTTTCCCCCAATCGGGATGAATTCCGGCACAATTTCGCGCTGCGCGATGATATTTACCAGAGAAATATGCGGCGTTTTTATCAGCCGCCGGCCGATAAGATGCCATTGCAGCCAGGGGACGTGGTATATCACGATCATCGGGCAATGCTGGGCCGCAACTTCGAGTGTGGCCGTACCGGACGCCGCCAGGGCCAAATCGGCGTACCGCACGGCCGCTTCCACGCCGCCGGTACGAATATCAATCCCCAAAGCAGAGTTGGTTTGTTCTCGCAACCATTGTTCTATCGCTTCACTGGCGGCCACCGCCCGGAAGCGAATCCCCTCAAACCGTTTCTTTAGCTCCTCGGCCGCCAGATGCATAACCGGCCAAAGCTTTTCCACTTCATGCCGCCGCGAACCGGGTAATAACGCCACGCTCAGCCCCCGCTTCTCCGGGGGAGAAATTGGATTCAGGGACGATACGCCGATAGCATCATCAAACAGCGGATGCCCCACGAACGTCGCGGGTATGCCGCGCTGGCTGAACCACTCCGGCTCAAACGGCAGGATGCAGGCGACGTGATCGGTAAGCCGACGCAATTTTTTAACACGCCACGCGCCCCACGCCCAAAGCTGCGGGGCGACATAATGCAGCACCGGCAGCCCGTTTTTACGCGCGGCTTTGGCCAGATGAAAATTCCACGCCGGGGAATCCACCAGCACCACCACGTCCGGCCGCTCCTGCTTAAAATACGCCTTCATCCGCCCCAGCAGCCGCCAATAAAAACCCACCTGCCCCAGGGCGTGGGCCAGCATCGCGCTGCGGGCCGTAACGTTTTCCAGCAGATGACAGCCCGCCTGCGCCATGGCGTCGCCGCCGATACCGACGCACCGCCAGTCGTCATGCCGCTTTCGCAGCTCCTCCACCAGCCGGGCGGCATGATGATCGCCGCTCGTCTCGGCCGCACTGATAAATACCGTTCGTTTACGTTCTATAACCATACCAAATCACTCATGCTGATCACGTTGTCATTCCCGCGAAAGCGGGAATCCAGATTTTAGCCACGAATTTACTTGTCGCGGCGTAGTCCGCTGCAGGCGGACGAAGATGGAACCACGGATTAACGCGGATTTTCACGGATTGCCGTGCCGCGGGCATCCTGCCCGCGGAAGTTACAACCTGCCAAACACCATCCTGTCGCCCGTCTTTTTTCCTTTCTCTTGTCAACCGTTCACCTGTCCTCCGTCATCGTATAACCTCAACGGCGGTAGGGTGGGTCTTCGACCCACCGCGAAACGGACAAAAGATTCGGTGGGTCAGAGACCCACCCTACACGGCTGAATTTGCGCCGCGCGTTGAGTCGTTCGATGTCCGCGATCCGCTTTTCAATAATTTCCTGTTTGCGGGTCTGAACAGCGAAATACGTCTGGGCAAACGCGATTGGGTCTTTGGACGGGTCGCCGTTCTGGGCGATGAGATAACAGGCATAACGGGTAAGGGCAATATCATTAATTTCGCGTTCCGCCCCTGAACCAAGAGAGACCTTTTTCGTGATATCAAGAAAATGGTCGGCCACCTCAAACCCTGCTGTTTTACAGGCGATTTTTGCCTTTTCGATAACCTTCGCGAAATTTTCCCAGCGGGCATAACCAAGCAGGTTCTGCAAATTCCTGGCAAGCCAGAACTCCATATCCGTTCCCTGCTGTTTATAAACGCTCTGCTCGAACTCCTGGTGAAGTTTAACAATGATATCCTTTTCCATTTTATTTCTTTTCCGTCATATAATCTTTTGGGACAAAGGGAAGGTTCATTATTCCTTTACCACTAAAGGCACAGAGAACACGTCGTTTAAAACCACGGATTAACGCGGATTGCCACGGATTTAAACATAAATCTTGTTAATCATGTAAATCCTGTCAAAAGAAAATTCGGTGGGTCAGAGACCCACCCTACACGACTGCCAAACACCATCCTTGCACCCGTTTTTCCCTTCGTGTAAATATTCTTCCGCGTTCTACTGAATTTTATCATACGGCCACATGACCAGGCCGCCGTCCATGACGGCGACATTTTCGTACCCGGCGTGGCGGAGAATCAGCGCCGCTTCATAACCGCGCAGCGAATAATTACAAAAAGCAATAATAGGTTTGTCCCGTGGCACTTCGTGCAGACGCTCGCGCAAAGCGCCCAGGGGAATATGCGTCGCGCCGGGCATGCGCATATACGCCAGTTCCGCCGGGGTGCGCACATCGAGCAGGCACAGCGCTTCGCCCGCCTGGAGGCGTTTATGCACCTGTTGCGGCGTTACACCGTTCAAATAGCCATCCAGTTTGTTGCGGGCGACATTGGCGGCGGTGATAAGGTTATCCATGACGGGAGCAAACTGGGGCGCATAACACAAATCAAGCTGGGCGACTTTATCGACGTCCATTCCGGCGTTGATGGCCAGCGCCGCCACGTCGATGCGCTTGTCGGCGTGGCCGGGGCCGATGCCCTGCGCCCCCAGCAGCCGCCGCGTACGGGCATCGACCACCAGCTTGAGCATCAGGGTGCGGGCCTGCGGCGCAAAATGCTCGCGGTCCGGTCCGGGAACCAGCACACACAACGGTTCATACCCATCGCGGCGAGCTTCGGCCTCGCTCAAACCCGTGCGGGCAATATTGCAGTCGAAAACTTTACACGCTACGGTGCCGAGAATTCCGGGGAACCGGTCATCGCCGCCGCAAAGGTTCACCGCCACCGAGCGCCCCTGCTTGTTGGCCGTGGAGCCCAGCGGCATGTAACACGGCCGACCGGTAAGGATATGCGTGGTTTCCGTACAGTCACCCGCGGCGTAAATATTTTCATCGCTGCTGCGCAAATGGTCATTAACCTTAATACCCCCGGTTGAGCCTGTCTCCAGACCGGCGGCCTGAGCCAGCGCCGCATTGGGCTTGATGCCCGTGGCCAGAATCACCATATCCGCCGACAGAACAGCCTTGTCGGTACGCACCACTTTGACCGTGCCGTTCTCGCCTTCCAGCGCTAAAACCGTCGTGCCCGTAAGTGTGCGCACGCCGTGAGCTTCCAAGTGCCGCTCGACCAGCAAGGCCATATCTTCATCCAGTATGCGCAATATCTGGCCGCGCTGCTCGACGATGGTGACGCGGCAGCCTTTCTGCACCAGGGCTTCGGTCATTTCGATGCCGATAAGCCCGCCGCCGATGATAACCACATCGTGCGCCCGCCCGGTTTCCAATACGCCCTTAATGCCTTCGGCGTCACTAACGCCGTGTAATGTAAAAACATTTTTCAAATCAACGCCGGGAATCTTCGGCACAATGGGCGCAGCGCCGGTGGCCAGAACCAGCTTGTCATAATCCAGCCAGGTCTCCCGCCCCGTATTCATGTCGCGCACCTGCACCCGCCGTCCTGCACGGTCGATGCGCAACGCTTCGGTCTGATTGAGGACACGCACGTTTTTCACTTTTTGAAAGAACACCGGATCGCGCAAGTCCCCCACCGCCGAACTCATCAACTGAGCCTGATTTTTGACCACACCGGAAATATAAAACGGCAAGCCGCAGCCGGCGTAACTGAGCAGTTTGCCTTTATCGACAATCGTCACGTGGGCGTCGGGCCGCAGCCGCATGATTTTCGCCGCGACTTTTGGCCCGGCCGCGACGCCGCCAATGATAAGCACTTTCCAACCGCTGGACATGGGTTTATCTCCCAAAGATGTTGGTTGCGCCGATAACGCTGAACGTAAGGTAACTTCAAACATCGCCCCGCCCAATTCCGACCGGCCGACGCGGATGCTCCCGCCGCAGGCTTCCACCACGGCTTTCACAAACGCCAGCCCCAGCCCGGTCCCCGGCCGGTCAGAACTCCGCGCCGACGGCGTGCGATAAAAAGGCTCAAACACCCGCCCACGGTCCGCTTCCGCAATCCCCACACCGGAATCGGCGACGCTTAGGAGCAGCGTGTCAGGCTCCGCACCGCGCCGCAGCGCAAGCTCAATGCGACCGTGGTCCGGCGTATATTTCAGCGCATTATGCACCAGGGCTTCAACCGCTTCGGTAAGGGCGGCGTCAAGACCGACGGCCGGCATGGACGCCTCGGCCATATTCAATTCCAACATAATATGACGCGCCCCCGCCAGATCACCGAAATGTATATGCACGCGACGCAGAATATCGGCCATATCCGCCGTCCCCGCAAAACGTTGGGGATTTTTCAGGGCATCGGCAATAGCCAACAGCCGCCCGGCGGCCTGGAGCGACTGGCCGCACCGGTCCAGAGCCTTTTCCAGCAGTTCCTTCTGCCGCGGATTCAGCGGCCCGGCGAACTCACCCAGCACCGTCTGCACCAG
>CAZOCV010000139.1:1943-9572 GCA_964578395.1 uncultured Pirellulales bacterium | reverse complement strand
TGTTGCGCCTCGCGCGGATGTACGAACAGGCGACTCATTGGCACAGACAGAGGCCTAACCTTTAATTTTTAGCCACGAATTTACACGAATGGACACGAATAAAGCAGAAATTATTCATAAAGATTTGTCCTATAAGATCGTTGGTCTGGCCATGGAGGTTTATAACGAATTAGGATATGGTTTTTTGGAAAAAGTATATGAAAATGCCATGATGGTCGCGCTGCAGGAGGCCGGGATTCAGGCGGAACAACAAAAGAATATCTCTGTTTATTTTCATAATCATGTTGTGGGAGAGTATTGCGGGGATATCATTGTTGAGAATAAAATTTTGCTTGAGTTAAAGTCTGTAGAATATCTCATTGCGGCACATCGGTCGCAGATATTGAACTATTTAAAAGCAACACGGTTTCAACTAGGGCTATTGATAAATTTCGGGAAGAAATTGGAATACGAGCGGTTTGTTTTTTAGCCACGAATTTACACGAATGAGCACGAATAAAATCAAATATTAAAAAGCAAAATGCAAAATGACAGATAAAAATGTCAAATTAAACTTTCGTGTATTTCGTGGTTAACTCTTTTCGTGAAAATTCGTGTTAATTCGTGGCTAAAAATATTATGGAAACGAAATTAATAGTCGGTTTAGAAATTCACGTGCAACTGGCGACGCGGACGAAGTTGTTTTGCGGGTGCCGGCTGGGGTTTGACGATCCGCCCAACAGCAATGTCTGTCCGGTGTGCCTGGGGCTGCCGGGGTCGCTGCCGGTGATGAACCGCACGGCCTATGAATACGCGGTGCGAACGGCGCTGGCGTTGAACTGTACGGTGGCGGAATTCACCAAGTGGGACCGCAAGCAGTATTATTACCCGGACCTGCCCAAGAATTACCAGATAAGCCAATACGACCTGCCGCTTGGATACGATGGGTATATGGAAATCCCGCTGGCGGAGGGCGGGCATAAGAAAATCGGCATTATTCGCACGCACCTGGAAGAGGATGCGGGGAAAAATATGCACGAGGGGCTGGCCCACTCGCGCGTGGACCTCAATCGCACGGGCACGCCGCTAATGGAGATTGTCACGCAGCCGGATTTAAATAGCCCGGAGGAATGCCGGACGCTGGCGGTGGAGCTGCAAAGGTTGGTGCAGTTTCTGGGCGTGTCGGAGGCCGACATGCAAAAGGGGCACATGCGGTTCGAGCCGAATATTAATCTGCTGATTATCGACGATGACGGGCGGGAGTACAAAACGCCGATTGTCGAAGTGAAAAACCTCAACAGTTTTCGGGCCGTGGAGCGGGCCATCGCCTACGAAGCATGGCGGCAATTGGAGGAATGGAAACGGGACCATAACTACACGCTGGAAAAACTGGGCAAGCAGAATCGCGGCTGGGACGATGGGTGCAATGAGACGGTGTTTCAGCGCGAGAAGGAAGAAGCCCACGATTATCGTTATTTTCCCGATCCCGACCTGGTGCCCGTCAGAATGGATACGGCCTGGCTGGAGCACATCAAGGCCGAAGTTGGCGAACTGCCGCTGGCGATGAAGCGGCGGTTTATGGAGGAGTATGATCTGAACGATTACGACGCCGGGGTGCTGACGGCGGACCGGGCGACGGCGGCGTATTTCGATGCGGCGGCGAAGCTGGCGGACGGGCCGGTTAAACGGGTGGCCAATCTGATCTCTCAGCAGGGATTGAAGATGGCCCGCGAACGCGCCTGTCGAATGGACGAACTCGGCGTTTCGCCGCAGCATCTGGCCGAATTGGCGCAATTGCTGGAAAAAGGCACGGTTAACGCTTCCGCCGGGACGAAAATTTTCGAGTTGATGCTCGACGATGACCGCGACCCGGAAACCATCGCCAAAGAAAATAACCTTGTGCAGCAATCGGATACGGGTGCGATTGAAGCGATTGTCGATGCCGTACTGGCGGCGAATCAGGACGCCATCGCCGAAATACAAGCCAACAGCAAAAAGGCCAAAAAGGCCCGCGGCTTTCTGATGGGCGAAATCATGAAACAGTCCCGCGGCCAAGCGAACCCGCAGGTCGCTAATCAATTGCTGGACGAAAAACTTAAACGATAATTGAGAAAACATTTCACAGGAAAGAATTTCGTTATGGTAAGTACAGCAAGTAAACCCATTACGGATCAAACCGTTGTGGTTATTCTGGCGGCGGGCAAAGGGACGCGGATGGGGGATGCCGCGACGCCCAAGGTGTGTTTCGAGGTGGCGGGAGTACCGGCCATTAATCGCATCATCGGAACTTTTAAAAAGCAAAAATATCAGCGTTTTTTACTGGTGGTCGGCTGGGGCGCGGAAAAAGTCATGGAAGTGGTTTCCCGCCAGCATCCGGAGGTCACGTTTGTCCTGCAGCAGCCCCAGCAAGGCACCGGCCAGGCCGCCCGCGTCGCCGCGGAAGCCCTGCAGGCGATGGGCCATGAGGGCCTGGTACTGGTGACGATGGGAGATAAATTCATCGAACCGGCGGCTATCAACCTGCTGACGGACGGCTTTATCCGCAAACAGGCCGACGGCGCTCTGCTGACCGTACCGAAAACGTCCCGCACGGAAGCCGCCGGCGGGCGGGTGCTGGTCGATGGCCGGGGCCGGGCCGTGCGCATCATCGAAAAACCCGACCTTGCCCGCCAGGCGCTGGCGGATGAATTGCTGGCTTTGCTGGCTAAAAAAAAGTCATTTACACCTGCGCAACTGGCCGCACTGCTGGAAAAACATCTGCCGGATCTCAAAAAGCGCCGCCAGGCCGTACCCCAACTCGACGCTCTCGCCCAAACAAGCCAGCCTGTTTCGCGGGCCGCACTGGGGAAAATCCTGGAGCAGGACCGCTTTAATCTGATGCTTGACGGCCAGCGCTGCTCCGCCCAGCGTATAGAAAAACAATGTCAGGGCCTCAATGCCAGTCTTTATTTGTTCACCGCGGAGGCGTTTTACAAAGGCGTTCGCCTCATCGACAACGACAACGCGCAGAATGAATATTATTTGACGGATATCGTGCATGGTCTGGACGGCCAGAAAGATCGGCAGGGTCAGGCCAAATATAAACTAATTCCCGTCGCCGCGGAAGATGACCTTATCATTCAGGCGTTTAATTCCCCCGATGAACTACTGGCCATCCAGGACTACATCCATACGCACAAAAACGGTAGAGAAGGCGCGGCGGCGGCGGCCGCCAAACCTCATTTGACGGCTTCGCAATACGCCCCGGTAAAATCGTGGCTGAAAAAACTCCAGACCGATTCCCCCGCTCTGCGCCGCTGGATGTGCCGGATTTATGGCGATCATCCCGACTTGCACGAAAGCAAACGGCGGGATTTACTGCGCGTGCTGCACTGTTACGGCAAGCGCTTCACCTACGACGATAACGTCGTTATCGTTCGCGCGCCGGGCAGGGTAAACCTGATGGGACGGCATGTGGACCACCGCGGCGGACATAATAACTTTCTGGCCATCGACAAGGAAACGCTGATGGTCGCCGGCCGCCGCGACGATGACAGCGTCTGCGCCGTCAACGTCCGTCCTGCACAATTCAAGGAGCAGCAATTTAACATCGCCCAGCTTATCGGGCGGTTCGCCTGGGACGACTGGAGCAATTTCGTCAACAGCGACTGGGTGCGCGGCATGTTGCGCTCCACGGCGGGCGACTGGGGCAATTACATCAAGGCCGCCCTGCTGCGCTTGCAGCACAATTATCTCGATTTCAAAATCAACGGCCTGAACATCGCTCTTTCGGGCGACATTCCCATGGCCGCCGGCCTGTCCAGCAGTTCCAGCATCGTGGTGGCCACGCTTCAGGCGGCCATCGCCCTGAATAATCTGGAACTTGAGACCCGGCAATTCGTCGATTTATGCGGCCAGGGCGAGTGGTTCGTGGGTTCGCGCGGCGGCGCCGGCGACCATGCGGCCATTTTTCTCGGTCAGCGGGGCAAAATCGCCCACGTGGGTTACTTTCCCTTTACCGTTGACGCCATGATTGACGCGCCGCACGATTACCAGGTGGTTATCGCCGACAGCCATATCAAGGCCGCCAAAAGCAGCTCCGCCAAAAACATGTTCAACAGCCGGATATGCAGCTACAATCTGGGCCTGGAGCTGATGAAACTCCGCTGCCCCGAAATTCGGGACCGGGTAGAGCATCTGCGCGACGTCGCTCCTGACAAGCTCGGTTGCGCCATCAGCGACATTTATCGTTTTCTCCAAAAAGTACCCCTGCGCATCACTCGCCGCGAATTCATGGATATTTTTCCCGGCGACCGCCGCGATATGCTGGAACTCAATTTTTCCTCCCACGCCGACCCGGGCATGTACTACCCGCGCGGCGTCCTGCTGTTCGGCATCGCGGAAATCCAGCGCAGCCGCATCTGCACCACGTTCCTGTCTCAGGGCGATATGAGCGGATTCGGCCGCCTGATGAATATCAGCCACGACGGGGATCGCGTCAGCGTCCCGGCGGATTCCTCACGCACGGGCGTCGGTATGGACGCCTGCGACGATGTTTACCTTGATCGCCTTATCGCCGATTTGCATTGCGAAGATCCGCAAAAAGTGCTCGCCGCCCAGCTCTACATGCAGCCGGGCGGTTACGGGTGCAGCACTGAGGATATCGACCAGATGGTTGACCTGGCCTGTTCGGTCGAGGGCGTGGCCGGCGCCCAGATCGCCGGGGCGGGCCTGGGCGGCTGCATTATGGCGCTCGTCCACAAGGAAAGCCTCGACGCCCTGAAACGCACGCTCAGCCGGCATTATTACCGTCCTCGCAATCTAAAACCCGCCGTTATCCCCTGCATCACCGTCGCCGGCGCTGTTTTGGCGGAGTTTTAATCCCGCCGCAATACATCATGTTTTCCTTGTTAAAACGCGCTCTTACAGATAAACTCATGTTCGAGTTTTATGAAAGGCCCATATGTATCGCTGGTTGCTGATTCGTCGTTATTTTTTGCGTAAGCGCATCGCCTGGGCGGCGGTGGCGGCGGTGGCGCTGCTGGTCATGCTGGTGCTGGTGGTGCTGAGCATCATGAGCGGCCTGCTGGCCGATACCCGCGGACGCAACCATCGCTGGGCGGGTGATATTATCATCTCTCGTGATTCCCTGGTGGGCATGGCGTATTACCAGGAATTTATCGACGAGGCCGCTACATTGCCGCAGGTCGAAGCGGCAACGCCTGTCATTCGCCTCTTCGGCCTGGAAGGAGAAAGGCGGGAGAACACCATACAGCTTTACGGCATCCAACTGGAATCGTTTTGCCGGATCAATGAATTCCAAAAAACCTTGTACTTCCAAAATAAAAAACCTCAGGCGACGTTTGACGTTCCGCCGAGCGTTTTCCCCCAAGCCCCGTCGCTGACGCCGGAGCAGCAGCGCCGCGGATGCATTGTGGGACATTATACGCTGGGGCAATTCACCGGCGGATACAGCAAAGACGCCGTAGAACGTTTGCAGAAGTTCAGCCTCCGGCCGGAACATCATATCCCGTATGATGTGACGCTGTTCGCCGTAGGGGCCAAAGGCACGTTGGTAGGCGATTTGGCCGGCGAGCATCAGCGGTTCTGGTACGTCGATACGAGTTCATCGGGACTGGTGGATATCGATTCCGCGGCGATGTATGTGGACTTCGACGAATTGCAGCATCTGGCGTACATGGACGGCAGTGACGGCGGCCCGCCGCGCGCCAGTGAAATCCGCCTCCGGCTTAAGCCCGGTGTGAATCTGGAAACCGGCCGGAGGGCGGTCGCCGAGGCTTGGATTAATTTTGTAAGCCGCTATCAGGATAAACCGCAGGCTCGGCTGTTCGATGATGTGGCGGTGCAGACCTGGCAGCAGTTTCGCCGCAGCCAGATCGCCCCGGCGGAAAAGGAAAAAAGCCTGATGGTGGGCGTCTTCGCCATGATTGCTTTAGTGGCGGTTTTTATCGTTTTTGCCATTTTTTATATGATTGTTACCGAAAAAATACGTGATTTGGGCATTATTCGCAGTGTAGGCGGGTCGGGCGGATCGGTGGCGCATATTTTTCTGGGCTATGGCGTGCTGGTCGGGCTGATCGGCGCCGCATTGGGCGGTGCGGCCGGATGGCTGATAGTTTCCCACAGCAACGCCATCGAATCCTGGCTGACGCAACAATTTAATTTTCAGTTATGGAACCCCGATGTTTACGCCATAAGCCGCATCCCTGATCAGGTTCCGCCGATGGAGGCCGGAATCATCCTGGCGACAGCCGTGCTGGCGGCCGTATCGGGTGCGGCCTGGCCGGCGTGGCGGGCCGCACGGCTCAACGTGGTGGAAGCCCTGCGCGTCGAGTAAAATATGTCCAAACATGCTGCGACCATGACCATGAATACAGATAATATTATTCTGCAAGCGGAAAAACTGACAAAAACCTATACGCTCGGCCGGGCCAGCCAGCAGGTCCTGCGCGGCGTAAGTTTACGGGTCACACGGGGCGAATTCCTCGCCATTATGGGCGCCAGCGGCAGCGGTAAAAGCACCCTGCTGCATATCCTCGGCCTGCTGGACAAGCCCGACGAGGGCACGGTGTGGTTTGAAAACGAAGACGTCTTCCGTTTATCCTCTACGCGCCAAAACCATCTGCGCAACCGGGCTTTCGGGTTTGTCTTTCAATTCTACCATCTTTTACCGGAATTAAATGTGCTGGAGAATGTCATGCTGCCGGCCATGGTAGGTTGCCCGCTATGGCGCTGGCCCAAACAGCGGGCCACGTTTAAACAAAATGCCTTACAAGTCCTTGATAACGTTGGACTTACAAATCAACTCCGCCAGCGGCCCGCCACTCTGTCCGGCGGGGAGCGGCAACGGGTTGCTCTGGCCCGCGCCTTGGTCTCCCGGCCACGGGTGCTTCTGGCCGACGAGCCGACCGGTAATCTGGACTCACAGGCGGGCGGGCGGATTCTGGATTTGCTTTGCCAATTGAATCAGGAAGGGCAAACCATTATTATGGTAACTCACGACTCGGCGGTCGCCCGGCAGGCGCACCGCCGTTTGGTTTTGGCCGACGGAAAGTTAGGATGACTTCCCGTCTCCGTTGATAACGTACAGGGATGTATATATTTCCCCTATGAGAAGTTACAGGAAGGCCGTATGGGTTTGAAAATCTGGATGAATGATGGTTTGGTGGATGAAGCGGACGCCAAGGTCTCCGTTTTTGATCATGGTTTGCTCTATGGCGACGGCGTCTTCGAGGGCATCCGCGTATATAACAGCAAGGTTTTTGAACACGATGCGCATATTAACCGTCTGTTCACCTCCGCCCATGCCATACGACTGACGGTGCCGCTCGATAAGGAAACGCTCAAGGATAACGTCTGCCAGACGGTCGCCGCCAACAACATCAAGGACGGCTACATCCGCCTGATCGTCACCCGCGGCGTGGGCAACCTGGGGCTGAACCCGCTGATCTGCAAAAAAGGTCAGATAATAATCATTGCCGATAAAATTCAGCTTTATCCGCCGGAATTGTACAAAAACGGCCTGCGCGTCATCAGCGCCAGCACGCTGCGCAATCATCCCCAGTCGCTGCCGCCGCAAATCAAGAGCCTCAATTACCTGAACAATATTCTGGCCAAAATCGAAGCCATTGACCATAACATGCTCGAAGC
>CAZOCV010000139.1:0-1843 GCA_964578395.1 uncultured Pirellulales bacterium | reverse complement strand
TACGCCCGGCAATAAAACGAACGCCGTGATACGCAAACTCCCCCAAAGAGGCGCGGCATGAAACAGGCCTTGAAACGTTCTCCCCACGGCATGATCGGCGGTGTTTGCGAAGGCATCGCCCAATGGCTGGGCTGGTCCGCCACCCGCGTGCGGGTGATTTATGTTTTGTTGTCGCTGCTGAGTGCGGCGTTTCCGGGTATTTTACTTTATATTCTGCTGTGGATTATGCTGCCGCCGGCGGATTATCGCGCCGATGAATAACCTTCTTTACGACCTGAACCCTTTTTTATCGTTTTTCGTCGCCCATGAAGTTATTACGCCTTTATGACATTCTGGCCCAGGAACTGGAAAATGTGCGCGAGGTATTCGCCGGCCAGATTCATGATGATGACGCCGTGATGGCGGAACTGGTGGAGCACGTGGGTAAATTTCGCGGCAAAATGCTGCGGCCCATGCTGGTGCTGCTGGCGGGTAAAGCCGTGGGGAAAATTCAGCGCGAGCATTATATTCTCGCCGCCGCCGCGGAGATGGTGCATATGGCTTCGCTGGTGCATGATGACGTGCTGGACGAAGCCGACACCCGCCGGCGCGGCTCGACCATCAACGCCCTGCACGGCAACGAAGCGGCCGTGATGCTCGGCGACTGGCTGATCAGCCGGGCGTTTCATCTGTGCGCCTCGCTGAAATCGCGGGAAGCTTCGCGGCTCATGGCCGATACCGCCGCCACGGTTTGCCGGGGTGAATTGCTGCAATTGTATTATCGGGGTTTTTACGAACTCAGCGAAGACACTTATTTTAAAATCATCGACCGCAAAACCGCCTCCATGATTGCTTCCTGCTGTTACCTGGGCGCCGCGGCGGCCGGCGCTGAGGAAACCGCCTGTCGGGCGCTGGAGGCTTATGGCCGGCAGGCGGGCATGGCGTTTCAGATTATGGATGACCTGCTGGACCTGACCGGCCAGATACACATCGCGGGTAAAAATCTTCGCCGCGACCTGGCGCAGGGCAAGACCACACTGCCGCTGATTCATTATCTCCGCCAGGCGACCGGGCCGCAGGTTCAGGCTATCAAAGACGCCCTGCCTTCGGCGGACGAAAATGTTTTCGCCGATATCGTGGAGCAATTACGAACCGCCGGCAGTCTCGATTACGCTCGACACCGGGCACAACGGTTTATTCAGGCCGCTTATGAACATCTCAACGTTCCCATGGAAGAGGATATTCGCCGGCTGCTGATGGAGCTTGCCGACGCCATCATCGGGGAATGAATCATGTCGCCTCACGTCCACACCCATGCCGCCTCTTCAACATTACCGGACAGGATGCGCCGGCGGCTGGATGCCTGGCTTTTGCTGCTGCTGGTGATTATGGTTGCGGGACGATGCCTGATACATGAAGCCTTTCCGCTGAAAATACAGTTGGCCGGACCGATGCCGGGACCGCGAATAGCTTCGGGGGAAACAACGGCCATGATTGTTTTTGCCGCCATGATTTTCACGGCGCTGGCGGTTTGGCTGCTTGTGCGCATCCGGTCGGGCCTGCTCTGGCGCAAGACGGCGCTGGCGGGACCGCTGCTATTATTCATGGTCGCCGGGATAATTTCCACCCTCGCCGCTTCCGATAAACACCGCGCCGTCGTGGGAGCCGCAAATATAATCAGCCAGATGGCCGCGGCGGTGCTGCTGATGCAATTACTGGATGCGCCGTGGAAACGGCGACTGCTGGCCTGCGCCATTATCGCCGCCGGCGTCACCCAGGCCTATCGCTGCTGGGAACAGCACCATTACGACTTCGACGAAGCGATTCGTAATTACCAAGCCGACCCGCAACGCGCCCTGGCCGC
>CAZOCV010000138.1:0-9633 GCA_964578395.1 uncultured Pirellulales bacterium | reverse complement strand
ATTCTGGCGGCGTTTGTGTTCGGCCTGGCTATCAAGCGTGCTCCTTCAGCCGCGGCCATCAGCGCTCTGCTGCTCAATATTCCTATCTATGGCCTGCTCCAGTGGAAACTGAAAATCGCTTTTCTCAATCGCATGGCCATCACTTTTGGCCTGCTGATTCTCGTCATGGCCGTGATAACCATAATTTGGCCCTTAACATCGCCAAAGTTCATGCCCAAACGTGAAGATATAGATCTTTCCGTGGGCAAATTCCCTCTTATTGCCGGCGGTGTAATAATAATCCTTACGATCCTGCTCTATATTATTTTCTGGTAATCTCCCATAATGCCATTGAAATCTTGATCTTGCCACGAACCTATCAGACTTCGGAATGAACCGTTTCTTGATCCTTTGTAAAAGCCCTGTCGATGGCGTCCAGATATGCCTGCGCCGCCTGAGCAGGATCGCAAATACTGACAAATGCGCCGCGTGACGTCTGTTCGGTCATATCTTCGGTCTGAACCGATGTTGATATGATTTTCGCCCGGGGCGCGACGGAACGAACGGTATCAATTAACCGTTCATTCGACGTTCCCCGCAGAAACGTATTGGCAATGGTGATGACGACCACCTGGGCGCTTTCGATGCCGGCGTGACGCAGCGTTTCGACATTGCCGATATCCCCATACTTTACTTTCAGGCCGTAGCTGCGAATGCGATCATGATTGTGCAGATTGTAATCGATAACCATGATGCGCGAAAGAAGATCGGGGCGTTTCTGTTTGATGCAGCGGATGAGCGCTTCGGCATTGAGATAATAACCCAGCAAATATATTTCCGCGGAACAATGGCCGTCGTCGGCCTGTGAATGCCGGTCCTGACCGTATTCATCATTTTTCATGTGGGCCCAATGCGCTAATTTGCGCGCCAGCGCATAATTAAAACGGATGGCAAACGGCGTAAGAACCAGGGAGAGCATCAGGGCATAGGAAATGACAGACGCCTCCTCCTGTGTAATCGCTCCGTAAGCAATCCCGACAGGAAGGAGCAATAGAGAAAATTCTGAAAGCTGGGATAAGTTGATGGCGGCGGTCAGAGAAACAATATGACCCATGCGCGCCGCCAGCAACGTGGGAGCAAACAGCAGAAATCGGGTCAAATACACCACGCCCGTCAAAAGGCACGCTCCCATAATGGCGGAAAAAGAAGGCGGAGGAAGCGACATCCCAAGGGTGACAAAAAACAACGCCATAAAAAAGTCGCGAAGATTGGAAACTTTGGAGAGAACTTCACCGGCCTGCGGCAGCCCGGCAATGGTCAATCCGGCGATAAGAGCGCCCATCTCGGCGGACAACCCCGTAGCGCCAAAAATGGCGCTGCCCAAAAAACACCAGGCCAGCGCCGACATGGCCATAAGGTCCGGAGCGGTAGAGACAAACTTCATAATCCGTGACAGCAGCTTCCGGGCGAACCAGCTCATCAGCAGGGTCGCTACGATACCGCCGATTATAGAGTACACAATGGTCAAAGAACCGCCGTTTTTGTCGCCGCCCTGCGAAGATATATAGGACAGAACCGTCACCGCCCAAATGTCCTGAGCAATAAGAGTAAGTACGGTAATGCGACCGGCCTGTGAAGTAAGATCAAATTTATCACCCAGCAGACGAACGACGACGGCGGTACTGCTCAGGGCGACGGCGGCGGCAAAGATGATTTGCCCCTGCGGCCTGGACGCCAAACCGGGCAGGTGTATATCCAGGGACTGGAGAACGACCTGAAGCAACCATACAAAACCAATGGTGACAGGCCCTTGTAAAAGCACGGCGGCCGCCGGAGCCTTGCCCAGTCCCAGCACTTTTTTCAGATCCAGTTCCAAACCTATCACAAACAGCAGCAATATCAAACCCAGGCTGGAAATATGCTCCATGCCCTGTAAAGAATCTCCTAAAAGCGGTCGGATTAATACGCCTAAAAGCAGCCCGGCTACAATATAAGCCACAAGGGAGGGCTGCTTAATGCGATGGAGTACAACGGCCAAAATGGACGCCGCAACGATGGAAACCTGAATGGCCCTGATTACATCATGCCCCGATGACGCCAGAATTGTATGAGAGTCCCCCAGTAACGATGCGATAACTAATAAATTTAGGTTCATAGCATATTATAAAGTTACGGCGAAACGAGACCGTATTTCGATCGGAATACTCACTTCATCTCGAATAACCATACTCGAAACGGCTCTACCATAAAATATCCCCACCATTATAGGCGGCCCGTTGATGGCGTCAAAATCTTTTTGCCACACATGGCAGACTTAGAGCCTGAAGCATAAAACGGCCGCAGGCATTTGTAAAAATACTCAGGACTTTATAAATTCGCAGGCGAATCACCACCCCCGCCCAATACTGAATAAAGTCTCACATCGTTGGTGTACTTCGCCTGACGGAGTACAATCAGCACCTGCTGCGCTGCGAAAAGAGAACGCTGGGCATCCAGGACGCCGAGATAATCATCTATGCCTTTCTTAAAGCGGAAATCGGAAAGACGATAGGTTTCGGCAAAGGCATCCACCAGGGATTGTTGCGCCATGATTTGATCATCCACGGTTCCGCGTGCGGCCAGGGTGTCGGCCACTTCCCGAAAAGCGATTTGAATCGATCTTTCATATTCGGTGATGGCCATTTCCTGCTGCACTTTGGCGGCCCGATGCGCGGCCCAGAGGCGGGCATCAAAAATCGGCATCACGATCTGCGGGGCAAAGGCCCATGTTCCCGAACCGGATTCGAAAAGCCCCGAAAGCTCGGAGCTGGATGTGCCCACGGAGGTGGTTAAAGAAATGCGCGGGAAAAACGCCGCCCTGGCAGCGCCGATATCGGCATGGGCCGCTTTAAGCATGCTTTCGGCTTGCAATACATCCGGCCGGTATAAAAGAACCTCGGAAGATACCCCGGCGCTAATTTCCAGAGGCAAAGAAAAATCGCTCAACTGATTCGGCAGCAGTTCATCCGGCGTCTCTGAACCGACCAGGAGATTCAGGGTATTTATATCTTGTGCCACTAATTGTTGATAACGGGCCACATCGCGGCGGGCGATTTCCAGCGGCGCTTGCGCGCGATAAAGATCCAATTCTTTCGTAAGGCCGAGATCATAAAGCCGCTTGACCAAATTGTAACTTTCCTGCTGGGCCGCCAGTGTCGTTTCTGACAAAGATAAATTTTCCCGGTCCGCCGCCAGGGCCAGATAAGCATCGGCCACCGAGGAAATCAGCAGAATCTGTACGCTACGGCGGGCCTGCTCCGTGGCCAGATACTCCTCCAGGGCGCGATCTTTAAGGTTGCGGATACGGCCAAAAAAATCGATTTCCCAGGACGCCAGGCCCAGATTGGCATCATAACGCTCTATGGTCTGTCTTCTTCCGGTGCTGGAAAGATCAGCGGGAACCCGTTGCTTGCTGCCGCTGCCGACGCCATCGAGCGTTGGCCAGAGTTCGGCACGCTGAATGTCATATAACGCGCGCACCCTTTCCGCATTCAAGGCGGCGATTCGCAAATCACGATTATTGCTTAAGGCCGCCTCAATCAGCTTTTGCAGGCGTTCATCGGTAAAGAAGTCCTGCCACGCTACCTCCGCGCCGAGCGGAGCATCAGACGCCTCGGGGTTTTGAGAATAAGCCGGACCCGTCGGCCATTCGTCGGGGACGGGCGCATCAGGCCTTTCGTACTCAGGAGCCAGATTGCAGCCGGCCATCACGATGGTTATTCCAGTCAGGAGAAGAAATACATGCTTGTTCATTTTAATATTCACCAGATGAATTTTATACAACTGCCGCTTTCAAGGTCTTATTTCGTTTGCCGAAGGCCTTTTCGATGATTACATAAAACAGCGGCGCAAACAAGATAACCAGCAAAACGCCCGTGACCATCCCGCCCAGTACGGCGGTGCCGATAGCCTTCATCGCACCTGCGCCCGCGCCGGTGCTGAAAGCCATCGGCAGCACGGCCAAACCCGTCGTCGTTGACGTCATCAAAATCGGTCGAAGCCGCAGTTTCACCGCCTGAATGGAAGCCTCGACCGGTCCCATTCCCTGCGCCGCCATGCCCATGGCAAATTGTACAATCAGAATGGCGTTCTTGGTGGACAGCCCCAGAGTGTTCAACAAACCAATTTGAAAATACACGTCACTGGGTAGTCCGCGCAGCGTCGAAGCGGCGAATCCTCCGATAACCCCCAGCGGTAAAACCAGCAAAACCGCGAGGGGTGTATCCCATCTTCCATATAATGCGGCCAGAAAAAGAAAAACAATCAGGATAGAAAAAATATAAAGCGGGACGGTCTGGGCAGCGGCCTGCCGCTCCTGGTAGGAAAGACCGGTCCAGTCATACCCGATCCCCTGCGCTAACTGGGCGGTAATTTCCTCCATAGCCGACATTGCTTCGCCGGAACTTCGGCCCGGCGCTGCCTCTCCCCAGATATTCAGCGCCGGAAAACCGTTGAACCGCTCCAGCTTGGGTGAACCGCTCGTCCAGTGGCCGGAGGCAAACGAAGAAAAGGGCGCCATCGTGCCCGCATGATTGCGTACATAAAGTTTTTCCAAATCCTGAGGAAGCATCCGATAGGGAGCATCCGCCTGGACAAACACGCGCTTAACCCGTCCGCCCTGAATAAAATCATTCACATACGCGCTGCCGAAAGCCGCCGAAATGGCGGTGTGAATGGATGTTATGGGCAACCCCTGAGCGCCGGCCCGTTCCCAGTCCACATCCACCCGATATTCCGGCACATCCTCCATGCCGTTGGGCCGGACATTCACCAGCCTTGCGTCCTTGGCGGCGATACCGAGAAGCTGATTGCGGGCCTGCATGAGGGCCTCGTGTCCAAGCCCGCCGCGGTCCACCAACTGGAAGTCAAAGCCCTGGGCGCTGCCCAGTTCGGCCACGGCCGGCGGCGGAAACGCAAAAACCAGGGCGCTGCGAAGGGGGGAAAATTTCGCCATGGCCCGGCCTGCAACCGCCTTGACCCGCAGATTCGCCCCCTGGCGCAAATTCCAGTCCTTCAGTTTAACGAACACCATTCCGTTGTTCTGCCCCCTTCCGGCAAACCCTATGCCGACAATCGTCATGCAGGATTCCACCGCCTCTTGCTCATGCTCTCTAAAATAACTCTGGACGTCATTCGCCACCGCCTGGGTCTGCTCCACCGTGGAGCCGGTAGGCATGATAATCTGGGCCAGCAAAATTCCCTGGTCTTCATCAGGCAGATAACTGGTCGGCATGCGCAAATAAAGAAAGCCCAGTCCGGCCACGATTAAGAGGTACACGATCACGAAGCGCAATTTCCGACTCAGCGCGTGGCCAAGCAATTTCACGTAGGCGTCGCGAAACCGGTTAAAGCCCCGATCGAACCAAAGAAAGAACGGCCGCAGAATCCTCAGCCCGGTTTCCGCCGCCTCGTGCCCCTTGCCAACGGGTTTGAGAATCGACGCGCACAGCACCGGCGTGAGAATCAAGGCCACCGTCACCGATAACACCATGGACGTGACCACGGTCACCGAAAACTGGCGATAGATGATGCCGGTGGAGCCGCCGAAAAATGCCATCGGGCCAAATAAGGCCGAAAGCCCCAACGTAAAGCCAATCAGTGCGCTGGTAATCTGATCCATGGACTTGCGGGTGGCCTCCATCGGTGAAAGGCCTTCCTCACTCATGAGCCTCTCGACGTTCTCCACCACCACAATAGTATCATCCACCAGCAAGCCGATAGCAATCACCATGGCGAACATGGTCAACATATTGATGGAATACCCGAATATCGCCAGCGCCGCACAGGTGCCCAGAAGCACCACCGGAACCGAAATGGTGGGAATCAGCGTCGCGCGAATATTCCCCATGAACAGCCACATCACCAGAAACACCAGGGCTATGGCCTGAAGCAGAGCCTTAACCGCTTCACCAATGGCCACCTTGACAAACGGGGTCGTGTCGTAGGGATACACAACCTTCATGCCCGAGGGAAAATAGCGGCCCATCTCCACCAACTTGCTCTTGACCGCATCGGCGGTCGCCAGCGCGTTGGCGCCGGGCGCCTGCCGGATAGCCAGGGCCGCCATAGGCTTGCCATTGTATCGACCTTCGATATCGTAAAACTCGGTTCCCAGTTCGGTTCGCCCCACATCCTTGACGCGCACAATAGAGCCGTCCGCATTGGTGCGCAGCGGAATAGCGGCAAATTCCTCCGGAGTTTGCAGAAGGTTCTGGACCACAATGGAAGCGTTCAGCCGCTGACCTTCCACCGCCGGTATTCCCCCAAACTGGCCGGCCGACACTTCCACATTGTAAGCCCGCATGGCCACAATCACCTCTTCCATAGTCAGGTGATAATTGGTCAGCTTATCGGGATTGAGCCAGATACGCATGGCATATTGTGAGCCGAACGCTTCGACCTCGCCGACACCCGGCACCCGCGCGAGCACCTTCTCGATATTCGACACGGCGTAATCCTGCAGGTCGTGATGGCTCATATTGCCGTCTTCGGAAACCATCCCCACAATTATCAGCCAGTTACGTGTTGACTTGGACACCCGGACGCCGGACCGCTGCACGACTTCGGGCAAGCTGGCCATGGCGAGTTGGAGCTTATTCTGCACTTTGGCCCAGGCCAGGTCCGGATCGGTTCCCGGCCGGAAGGTCAACTCCACGCGCGACGACCCCGATGAATCACTCGTTCCAGACAAATAAATCATGTCTTCAAAGCCGGTCATCTTCTGCTCAATAATCTGGGTGACGCTATTTTCCACCGTCTGCGCTGAGGCCCCGGGATAGGAACAGCTTATGGCGATGGCCGGCGGCGCAATGGGCGGATACTGTGAAATGGGCAGGTTATAGATAGCCAACCCGCCCAGCATCATGAAAAAAATAGCGATAACCCATGCGAATACAGGGTGGTCAAGAAAAAATCTGGATAACATGGAATGTGTACCTTTATTGCGAATTTGCGGAGGACATAACCGTTTTTTCAGCCGTTGGTTCGTCATGAGAATTTTCGTGGAACGGAACGGCTTTTACCGGCGCACCCGGCCTTAATTTCTGGACACCTTCGACAATCACCCGCTCGCCGGGATTCAGGCCGTTCGAAACCAGCCATTGATTGCCGACGGCCCGTTCCAGACTAAGCATGCGCTGTTCAACTTTATCTGAATCACCCACAATGAAGGTTGAAGGATTCCCCTTGGGATCACGCATGATCGCCTGCTGGGGAATTAAAATGGCCTGCTCGCTGACGCCCTCCTTAACCACGGCGCGAACAAACATGCCCGGCAGAAGAATGCCCTCAGAATTGGGAAAAACAATCCGCAGCGTAACGGAGCCGGTTGTCGGGTCCACCGTAACATCCTGAAATTGCAGCGTCCCTTCCGCTTGATATGGCGCACCGTCGTCCAGGAGCAGCTTGACTTTATTTTGATGCGTACCATCCTGCGCCAGACGACCGTCTTTCAATCGGCGCTGCAGACGCAAAAGTTCAGTGGTTGACCAGCGCACATCCACGTAAATGGGATTCAGTTGTTGAATCGTCGCCAGAGCCATGGGCTGATACGCCGTAACCAGCGCGCCATCCGTCACGCTGGAACTGCCAATGCGCCCGGAAATCGGCGCGGTCACGTGGGTGTATCCTAGATTGATTTGGGCCGTCTCAACCATCGCCTTCCAATATTGAATATCGGCCTCGGTCTGATTTAAAGCGCTTATCGCATCATCGTAGTCCTGTTGGCTGACGGCATGGCCCGCGAGTGCTTCTTTAAAACGATCCGCGCGCGATTGAATGGCGGATAAACTGGCCCTGGACCGGCCCAAAGCGGCGTTGGCGCTGTTGAGCGCCGCCTGAAACGGGGCGGGGTCGATCTGGTAGAGCACCTGGCCGGCCTGAACATCCGATCCTTCCGTAAATAAACGTTTCAGGATGAGACCATTAACCTGAGGCCGTATTTCCGCAACCAGATAAGCCGACGTTCGGCCCGGCAATTCCGTGGTCAACATGACCTCTTGCGGCTGAACCGTTATATAAGCGGCTTCCGCAGGAGCAGGCGGCGGCGCAGATGTCTGCTGACGGTCACAGCCGCCCAGACCCAGGCCGCTAAGCGTGACTATTAAATAAAAAACTGGAAACTTTATGTGAAACTGCATCTGCATTCTCCAATAATCTCAATCACGGTAAAGTAGTTTACCGTCATGTATTAATCAGTCCCTTGAAAAGAATATTCAAAATAACATCCGGATTTTTCGGGTAGGGATAGCGCTGGGGCGATTCCAGCCAGCGGAAAAGAAAAGCGTTGCTCAGGCTATTCAAAGCCACGGCCAAATCGTACGGATCGGCAATTTTGTTAAACCGTTTCTTTTTCATGCCGCTTTCAAAAATCAAAGCCAGCGTATGCAAAAAAGCCGCAAAGCGATCCCTGATTTCCTGGTCCAACCCGGCATCGATTTTGAAGCTTGCTCCACGTGTTTCCGAAAAATAAAGGCGAACAATGGCAACATTGTTTTGAAACAGCAGCCCTTTGACCTTAACGAAATTACGCAGTTTTTCGATATCATCCCCCGGTTTTTCGATAGCCTCCACGAGAGCCGCATGAACCCTCTGGGCCTCCTCCAGCATAAGGGTCTTGTAGATATTTTCCTTGTTTGCAAAAAATTTATAAAGGGTGCCGATGGCAAACTCCGACTCCCGTGCAATTTCGTGCATCGTTACGTTTTGATATCCCTTCCGCGAAAATAGCTCCAGCGCCGCGTCCAGTATTTCCTGACGCTGCATCTGCTTTTCTCGTTCCCGTCGTGGTATCTTTTTCTCTGCCATGGCGTATATCTATCAACTCGCATACTCGCCAAATATGAACGAGGCATCACAATATAGAATGCAACGTCACATTGCAATAAAATTCGCTTAAGAAGTAGCAGCCCGGCCATCGAACATTCGACTTACACATAACTATTTAATATAAATAGAGTTATGGCGATTTAGCCGGAATTGAGGCGTTTAAAATTTTACCATTCCATATTCCTTCTTGTCCTATTATTATTTACCCATGGCACGATTTTTTTTGACAGTATTTGGCACTGGCTGGTCGCCGTTTGCTTCGGGCACCTGCGCTTCGGCGGTGATAGCGGCCATTTTTTGCATCATGGTCCTGCTGGGGGTATCGCCCCGCTGGGCGGCGGGGATTATGCTGTTAATAGCCGTGCATGGAGCGGCAGTCACCATATTGTTTGGCGACGCTTTCATCGCGGAACTGGGTGACAATGACCCCCATCCACTGGTTAGCGACGAACAGGCCGGACAAGCCCTGGTTTTCGCCGGTATTTTCTGGCTGCTGGCCAACCCTCCCGCCGGCGGCAAAAAGGAACTGCTTATCTTCGCCCTGGTCGCTTTTTTGTTATTCCGCTTTTTTGATATCCTCAAACCCCCACCCGTCCACCAGTTGGAAGCGATTCCCGGAGCCTGGGGCGTATTGCTTGACGACCTAGGCGCCGGCATCTACGCCCTGATTATTCAGACCATCGTCTGGAAGGCCGGCTGGCTCAAGTCCCTGTGGTCCTGAATATAAACCAAAGGTAACCGTTCACAGAAATTTTTCATAAAAAGTCAAAAATGTTAAAATAGGCAACT
>CAZOCV010000137.1:499-9868 GCA_964578395.1 uncultured Pirellulales bacterium | reverse complement strand
ACTGGCCTTGATGAAAAATCGCTATCGGTGGGATGCCATCGGGCCAAACACGCAGCTTTCAGGCCTTATCGGCTGGCCGGTGGCGCAATCGAAGGGCCCGCTGGTGCATAACGCCGCTTTTACCGCAACGGGATTTGATGGAATCTACCTGCCGCTGGCAGTCACGCCGGATGCACAGGAACTGGAACGGTTTCTGGATGGCCTTCGACAGCGGCCCTGGCTGCATCCGCGCGGATTGAGCGTAACAATACCTCATAAAAAAGCGGCTCTCGATTGGGTACAGCGTCAGAACGGCTATATTGAGCCGCTAACCGCGCGCATCGGAGCGACCAATACGCTGGTGTTTGCGCCGGACGGGAAGGTCAGTGCCTACAATACCGATTATGTCGGCGCGATGAATGCCATCCTGGAAACGCCCGGCATGAGCCGTGCCAAACTCAAGGGTCTGCCTGCGGCCGTCATCGGGGCCGGCGGTGCGGCCCGTGCCATTATCGCCGGGCTGACGGATGCCGGCGCGGATGTGACGATTTATAACCGTACGGCGGAAAAAGCCGAGATGCTCGCGGAAGAATTCGATTGCCGTTTCGCCCCGGCGTCGGACCTGGTTCGGCTGGGCGTAAACGGCCTGGATGCGACGGCAGATCCGCCGACGCTGCTGGTCGTCAACTGCACCAGTGTAGGCATGTATCCTGATGTCAAAAACACTCCCTTGCCGGGAGAGGTTATCGCCAAAAATATGCTGATTTTCGATACGGTGTATAATCCGCCGGAAACCCGTTTGCTACGCCATGCCCGCCGGGCCGGCGCTGCCACGGTAAACGGCGGAGCCATGTACCTGCATCAGGCCGCCGCCCAGTTTGAACGATTTACCGGCCGACCGGCTCCGCTGGAGTTTATCCGAAAACTGGTGGAAGAATCATAACTTTTTTCTGTTGCGGCAAGCTCCGCCGCCATTGATGACAATGCAAGCAAAGCATCTTTTTTCTTGGCAAGAAATGCCCCTCTCCCTTCGCTTCACTCCGGGCCAAAGATCCAATACGCTCAAGAAAGACAAGATTCTGGCTATAAGCCGCCGGTTTATCCCCACTTGTTTACATTCGTTTGGAGTGGTATATTGGTTATCCATGAACGAACAGTTGGAACTATTAAAGGATGTCGCCGGCCGCCTGGAAAAAGCGGGAATTGATTACATGTTAACCGGCTCGCTGGCAATGGCGGTCTATGCTGTTCCGCGAATGACCAGGGATATTGATATCATTATTCAGGTGTCTTTAAAAGATGTCGGGAAAATCATAGGGATCTTGAGCAAGGATTTTTATCTCGATGAAACAAGCGTGCGGCAGGCGATACAAAATCGCGGCATGTTCAACGCCATTCATAATGAGTCCGTTATTAAGATTGATTTCATTGTACGAAAGAATGAAGCTTATAGAATCGAAGAATTTACTCGTCGGCGACGCATTGAAATTCAAGGAGCAACCTTTGCCGTTGTTACTCCAGAAGACCTGATTTTGTCCAAGCTTGTTTGGGCAAAACAAGCTGACTCAGAGCTTCAGTTTAAGGATATTCGGCGAATGGCGGCGATGGCGGTCGATGAAGACTATCTAAAAAAGTGGTCTAAAATTCTCGGCGTGGAGGACTTATGGAAAAAGGCGCGACAAGATGAATGATACCACACCGGATATGGAAAAGCGGATGGCGGCGATGATGGCGGCGCGCAGTCCGGCCCAGCGGCTGCAAATGGCCAGCGATATGTTTGATGCGGGCCGGGAGCTTTTGCGCGCCGGGCTGAAAAATATGAATCCGTCGCTGACGGAGGAGCAGTTGCGCGGACAGATATTTTTACGCTTGTACGGCGAGGACTTCAGCCCGGAAGAAATCAGACGCATCGTCGCGAGTATTCCCAACATGACATTAGCGTGAATGATGTAAAACAATGCATAAAACAGGGCCAACAAACACTTTTGGGGTATGTTAAAACGTGGACTTTTACGAAATCCTTATTGATACTTTATACTTACTGGCGTTAATCAATCCCATCAGCAAAATATCCATCCTGGCGGTTATTTCGCCGTTAAACCGCGATGAACTGGCGCAGGTGGTGCGAAGATCGAGCCTGATCGCCGGCGGGATGCTGATTGCCATTATGCTTTCCGGCAACTTCGTGCTGGTAAGGATATTTCATGTCAAACTGGAGTCGCTCATGGTGGCGGGCGGATTCGTATTAAGCTGGGTGGGGTTCCACGCCCTGCGCAAGGGCATGTTTTATGAAAAGGAAACGCACGCCCGATTTACGGAACTGGCGATTGTGCCGCTGGCGTGCCCGATGATCGCCGGCCCGGCGACCATCGCCGCAACCATCGCCCTGGTCAGCCAGCGCGAGCAACATCTTACCGTCGCCTGCGCCATTATGCTGGCGGTGGCGATCAATGGCGTTCTGATGCGGTTCAGCCGGCAAATCGCCTTTGTTTTGAGGCGTTTTAATATTCTGGGGGCGCTGATCCGCATCACCGGCCTGATTGTCATGACTATCGGCGTGCAAATGGTGCTGGACGGCCTGGCGAAAAGTCTTTTTACTGCCCAACCCCCACTGCCGTAATGGCAAAACCGTTTTTGTCAGACTTTGACGGCCCACGAAGCTTCGATAGATTCTCCCTGGGCCAATTTGACGAAATCTGCGGCGAGTTTTTGAGCGTTAAAGGCGGTATGAGCGCGATGCATCCCGGCGGCGGCAATGCGGACGCGGGCGGCGTCCTCTGTAAGGTATTGTCGGATAAGGGTTTGGCATTGTTCACCGGTATCAAAATAAACCAGATGTTGGCCATCCTGAAATAGCCGTTCGGTTTGGGGCACTCTTTTGGCCAGTACAAACGCACCGCAGGCCAGCAGGCGGGTCAGCCGGTCGGAATGATACAGGGGCACATCGTTAAAGGCATTGATGCTCAGGGCGATTTTGGCTCCGCTGATGGCATAAAAAGCGTCCAGGCCGTCCACTGTCGGCCGGCCAAAGCACCCCCACGCCGTCAATATTCCCTGCTGATGCAGTTGCCGCAGCAGTTCATCCCGCATGGGGTCCTGGCCGGGCAGTGAATGGGCGAGCTTGCCGATAAACATTACCCGGCTTTGAAATGGCTCCGGAGCCTCGTAAGGATGCTCGACGTCCGGGTCGGCCGGATTCGGCATAAAAGCGGCATTTTTCGCCCCGGCGGCTTTGTAGCGGCTCAGCGTTTCGCCGGCGCTGGTGGCGGTAAACCAGTCACAATGGCGGGCAATGGCCGAAACCCGCGGGTCCTCGCCACGCCGCAGGTCGCCATACCAGCACATAAACACGGCCGCCGGCAGTGCCTCACGCAGGCGGGTAACGGTGCGTTCATCCACCAGTTTGAAACCGCTGATGAGCACCATTTCGCTGCGGTGCGTCCGGGCCAGCGATACCAGCAGGTCATCGGTTTTGTCCTTGGCCAGCCAGGTCGAAAGCGTTTTGCCTTTCAGGGGGCTTGACCGAAAAAGCTGCTCGCGATAGCTGAACGCCAGCACGTCGTGGCCGTTACGGACAAACCCCTTGGCAAACTTGCGGGTGTTATTAACGATAAACCGCGGAGAATCGTTCTGAAAATCGCCAATAATTAGAATTCGCATAGTTAACAGACTACCAGAAAACCACCCGGCTTGCAATCAAACCTCAAATGTTTATAATAGTGGCAAAATCTTGTACCGAGAGAAGTTAAGTGGCAAGTAACCATCAACATATTTATTCCGCCGAGGACCTGCGGCTGCTGGAGGGGGCGTTTACGGTCGAGCAGGGGAAATGGTCGCGGACGCTGAAAAAGCGGGCCGGGGCGCTGGCGGACCGGTTAGCGCCGCCGGTGGGGCGGCTGCGGGAACGGATTGTGGAAATTCCGCTGGTGCTGGCGGCACTGGGCAAGCTGCCGCCGGGCCGGGTAGCGGATATCGGCGGGGCCTCGTCGCTGCTGGGCCTGCAGGAGGTGTATCTGGGCCACGAGGTGGAGGTTATCGACCTGCGTCCGGCCGCACTCAAGCATCCCCGCCTGAAAACCCGCCAGATGGACCTTTTCGATAACGACCTGCCCGATGGCTATTTCGACGCCATATCCTGTATTTCGGTCATCGAGCATGTCGGCATCGCCCGCTACGGCGGCTCGGAGCGGCCCGACGGCGATATCGCATTTATGGCCCAGTTGCGGCGACTGCTCAAGCCCGGCGGAACGCTGCTGCTCAGCGCCCCTTATGGCCGCGGCCACGAACCCGCCCGCGACGGCGACCCGCAAGGCTACCGTATTTATAACCGTCCGAGTCTCGAACAGCTCATCGCGGGCTTTGAGCATCGTAAAGTGCAATTTTTCGCCATTCGTCAGGGCGTCTGGCTGGACGTGGAGCAAACCGAGGCGGACACCGTCGCCACGTCCCGTCCGATTGACGCCATTTTTTTCGCCGAGTTGCAATGACCCAGGCCCCATACCAGGATTACGACAAATTTTACCAGCAGCGCAACCCCGCTGATTCGGCCCGGTTGCAGCGGTCGTTTCGCGCCTGGCGGCGGCAGTTCGGCAATGTTCTGGCCGGCGGGCGCGACCGGTCGATACTGGACCTGGGCTGCGGCGATGGGCGGTTTGTCGCTTTTTTAAAACAGGAAGGTTTTAACGATGTTACAGGAGTTGATTTAACTCCCGGTTTGATCGAAACCGCGCGGCAGCAGGTGCCGGCGGAATTTCACTGCGGCGAGGCACAGGAATTTTTAAACACGAAAAAAGAACACTACGATATTATCTTTCTACTGAACCTGATCGAGCATATTGAACGAGACAAGCTGGTGGATTTCATGTCGGCCGTACAGCGGGCGCTGAAACCGGGCGGGTTCGCCGTGGTGCGCTGCCCGAACATGAACTGCATCCTCGCGGCCGGACATTTGGCCGACGACCTGACCCACCGCACCGGCCTGACCGAACAAAGCCTGGGACAACTGGCGGCTCTGGCCGGATTTTCCCGCATGGAACTGCTCAATCAATGGCGGATGCAGACCTTCAAAGGTAAAATTAAAGCCGTCCTCAGCGCTTATAACCACTATTACCTCTGGTGGCTCCGCGGCGGCACCAAACCAAAAGTATTCTATCGCAATTTGTATGCCCGACTAATAAATCGCCCTTTCCAGAATAAACATAACCACTGACATAATAACACGTTACATAGATCGCATTATTATTTCCATCTCGTCCACATTTTTTGTAAGTTTTGCTTGACAATTTTCCACCGAACTACTATTTTTATAGTATCTACTATATTTATAGTACCATAAACACCGAACTGAGGATACCATATGGCCAGAAAAAATAAGGAAACCACCAAACCTTCCGAACTTGAATTGCAGGTTCTGGCGGTTCTTTGGGATAACGGCCCCAGCACGGTGCGGGAAGTGATGGAGCGGATACCGGACGGCAAGGAAAGGGCCTACACGTCGGTCCTGTCCGTCATGCAGGTTATGGAAAAAAAGGACCTGCTCACCCACGCCCAACAAGGCAACAGCTATGTTTATAAACCCCGCCGGAGCCGTCAGGACGTCATCGCCCCCTATATGAAACAACTGGCAAGCCACATTTTCGGCGGCTCGCGGGTGAACATGGCTTTGTCGCTGCTTGGCGATGAAAAACTCAGCAAAGATGAACTGGAAGAACTGGAAAAGCTATTGGAGCAACACAAAAAATAAACCCTGCGAATTATGGTCATCAAGTTGTAATCCAACACTAAGGTGGGCGCAACATGGAAACATTATTTCACCTTTTCGACGGGCGGATGATCGACGATATTGTTACAATGCTATTGCATAGCCTCTGGCAGGGCATCCTGCTGGCGGCGGGTTTGTGGTTCTTTTTCAAAATAGCCAAACCCTCCTCGGCAAGAATCCGCTACATAATGTCATTTTTTACCCTGTTGGCGTTAATGGCCGCGGCCTTACTTACTTTTTCCGCGATTCGCATGTATCGTGGGGACGCAATGGACGCCGCGCAAATCAATAGTCAGGACCCAATTCCAAATGACAACGTATCCGCGGTATTCCCCGATAATACTTCACTAATTACGACAACAAGCAAGGCAAAAGCACCCCCGATAACCACATCGGCAAGGAATGATATTCATAATAATACAGTATGGGGCAAGCTACAGCGACATTGGCGAACGACGGTCTTTATGCTATACGCCCTGGGGACAGGATTCATGTTCATGCGTATTTTCGTTCGCCTGGGCGGAAACTACAGCCTCAAAAAAACCGCCGTATCCGATAACGCCCCTTGGCGAAAACTAATATTCAACGAAGTCGCCACCAAGGTCCGGGTGGCCAAACGCGTCGTGCTGGCGGTATCGGACAAAATTATCATTCCCTGCACCATCGGCTTCATTAAGCCGGTCATCCTGCTGCCCGCCACGATGCTGACCGGCCTGGACGAATCGCAACTTCGCGCGATTCTGGCCCATGAACTGATGCATATCAAACGGCATGACTGGCTGTTCAACCTTGTGCAGATGTTCGTGGAGGCGGTGCTTTTTTTCAACCCGGCCGTCTGGTGGATCAGCAAACACATCCGCCTGGAGCGTGAGGCCGTATGCGATGAGGGCGTCGTCGGCCAAACCCAAAACGCCCAGGCCTACGCCCGCCTGCTGCTGGACCTGGCCAAATTGCACCATCGCCCCGCCATCGCCGCCGCCCTGGGCGTCAAATTCGCCTCCGACGGCCCCGGCCCCATCTCCGAACGCATCAAACGCCTGGTTATCCCCGGCCACCGCTCCGCCGGCAGCCGCCCCGGCTTCATCCCCTCGCTCGTTATACTATGCCTGCTGACCGCCGCCCTGGTCTTCCTCCAACGCGGCACCGAAGGCACCCTCAAATACATCGGCCAGCACCTCTCCCCCCAACAGCGCACCGAGGTTATGAACCAACTGAGTGAAACCTATGAAACAGAACCTTATAAAACTTCCGTTTTCGATGAGGCGAATAAAATCATCGTCCGCGGCCGCCTGCTTACCTCTGACGGTAATTCCCTTCCCATCAAAACCTATGAAAATTGCCAAGGCAAGGACTATACAACCGTTGATGTACACATGCAAGTTGAACCCTATGAACAGGGACATCATTATCCCAAGATCAACCTCGATGGGTCTTTCGAATTGCAAACCAGCTTAAGTAAATTTTATATTATCGTCCGTCCCCGCCAGGGTTACGCTACATCCTTTTTCGGTCCATTCGAATATGAACCCGGCGAAGTCATCGAATATCTGCCCTTGGTGCTAGAAACCGGTTTTACCGCCAAAATCCAATTTATTAACAAGCAGGGTCAGTCGATTCCTAACGCCCGTATCACTGGCGGCTACCCAAGACCGCCCGAATTTAATAGCTGGAGTCACACCATAAAGGTCGAAAGTGATGAGAATGGCATTGCCGTTGTGGAGCATGCTACGGATGAATGGGTTAATATGACCTGTGAAGCACCCGGTTATGTCAAGGAGAGTAAAAATAAAATCACACTTAATCCCGACAAAGCTTACGTTTGGCAATTGACTCCCGCGCCACCTACCACCATCCATGTAGTGGCCGATGAGGATGGCCGTCCCATAAGCCATGCCGCCATAAACCTGCAGGGTAATGATTATTGGCAAATTGACAGTCACTACATCGATAAACCCGTATTTCTGACAAACGAAAAGGGAATTATCGAACTGACCAGCTTAAGTGGCTCAGAAACTTATTTAGTCCTAATTCACGCCCCTGGTTATCAGAGAACCTATCAACATATTACCGGTGGCGGCGATATCACCATACGCCTCAAAAACTTTATACCCATCAAAGGCAAAATCACCGGCGATCTGAGCGGCCTCCGTGAAGATGAAAAAGGATTTTTTTTCGATTTTAGCAATGTAACCTTTATATCTGAAAATTCAACCAATAGCGACTGGACTGGCGGCAACAAGGTTTATGTGGAGTGCATCGGTGATGAATCGTTTTTCCAGATTGATAAATATTACGGGCAACGAATCGACATTCGAATAGGCACAAAAATACATTCAATTAATGTTGATGAAGATGATATCAGCAATGTTATTATTAACATCCCGCCGCTGACTTCGTTTGAAATGAAGAAGATAGTATTTGAGTTTATTCCTGTTGACAACACCGTCAATATTCCGATAAACGGAACATTCAAGCTTTCATTCAAGGATAATCCCAACACCACATATTCCCAGAATCACGACATCGAAATTATCAACGGCAAAGCCGAAGTGGACATTCCAGTTCCCAATCACATCAGTTGGAAGCCGTCCCCCAAATTAAGTTGGTTCTTCTACAATGGATATGAAAACATTGATGTCGATTGCGACAACCGAAAAACCATAACCTGTTATCCTGCCGGCGCCATTTTCGGAACCATTACTAATCCTCAAGAAAATTCCTCTTATGCTTACATGTCTTTACATGCGGTAAAAAGTCCCGAACTCGATCCACGCCGCAGCCAATCGCCGTGGGTTGAATTTCAGGACAACATAAACCTCAATCCCACCAGCAGCTTTTATATCGCTCCAATTCCTTTGGGGGGCGAATATGGTGTTTCCGCCGGCAGCGGCAACATCTATTGGCTCAGTGAAACCGTCAAACTCACCGAGCAAAACCCCATCTGCGAACTGAACATCACCCTGCCTACCCAACTGGCTGATATTCGCGGCCAACTGCAGGATCCATCTGGCAAGCCGCTGCCATCCATCCGTTATACGCTGGATACGGACGCTCCTTATGGCGGCCGCAACATCTCCGGCGATACGATGGTGACGGGACTTGACGGCAGTATCATCATCGACGGCGTCAATCCCGACCGATCCTTAACGTATAACATATCGTTTGACGCCAAAGGCTATATCAGGAAAAACTATAAACTCAAGGTCTGGGATTTCAACCGCATCCTTTTAGAAAAAGGACACACTGTCACGGGTATTGTAATTGACGAAGAAACCAATCAACCCATGCCGGGCGCAACCATTAATTTTAGTCCCAAAGACAGTATAAATTATTTATCATTCAAGGTTATGACAAATGCCAATGGCGAATTCATCGCTAATCAATTCGGTGAGTCAGAATATTATTATAGCTTAACACATGAGAGCCGTAATATTATGCCACACGGCCTTCTGGACCCGACTCGGGAAACGAATGTTGAATTGATTTACACAAAAAACCCCAGGCACTAGCTTTTCAGAGTTTGAACTTCCCCCGGTACTGCTCAGCGGAATATTTGGCCTCAATGAACTGCCTGCTCGCGGCCGGACATTTGGCCGACGACCTGACCCACCGCACCGGCCTGACCGAAC
>CAZOCV010000137.1:0-399 GCA_964578395.1 uncultured Pirellulales bacterium | reverse complement strand
GGCTCCGCGGCGGCACCAAACCAAAAGTATTCTATCGCAATTTGTATGCCCGACTGGTAAAATGATTTCTCTAACATTTAATGAGAAATGAAAGGCATACATGACACGCCCATATCTAACATTTCTTTTTGTAATTTGCATCGCGGAAACGGTGTTTTCATCAGCGATATCCGACACGCAGGCCGTAATGATTAATATCGTGCCTAAGCCGATGAAGGTGGAAATAACCGAAAATGGCTCTTTTACCTTAAAACAGGATACGCCGGTGGTTTTTGATGAGCTTTGCCGGCCGACGGGCGATTATCTTATACAGACCCTGGCGCCTTTGGCCAAACCGGCGGCGGATTCCACACCAACATCTCCCTGCATCCGCCTGAATCTGAAAAACGGCCTGCATGA
>CAZOCV010000136.1:0-10083 GCA_964578395.1 uncultured Pirellulales bacterium | reverse complement strand
ATTGTGTTTTTATTTTGCCTGGGGGCGAGTATCGGCAGTTTTTTGAACGTGGTGATTTACCGTTTGCCGCGGGAGATGTCGATTGTGCGGCCGGGGAGCCACTGCACCCGCTGCCAGAAGCCGATTGCGTGGTATGACAACCTGCCGATTTTGTCGTGGTTTATCCTGCGGGGGCGATGCCGGCACTGCGGAGAACGATTTTCGTTTCGTTACGCCCTGGTGGAATTAGTAACAGCGGGACTGTTTGTTGGATTTTACGGGGCGTATTTTCATGAGGGGGCGCGGGAGGCGATGCCGCCATTTATGCAAGGCGGAGCGGCGGTATATGCCGGGCATATCGTATTGATTTGCGTGTTGCTGGCGTCGTCGCTGATAGATCGAGAACACTGGATAATCCCCCTGTCGCTGAGCTATACGGCGGTAATAGCGGGTTTGGCGGGAAGCACCGTCTGGCCATACATACTGGATGGACCGGTGGAAGAATTTAGGCGGATTGTGCCATTTGCCGGTGCAAAAACGGCGGCCTGGGCGCTGGGTGGAACCATCGGATTAATAATATCATATTTGCTTGTGAAAGCAGGAGTTATCACTCGGAGCTTTATCGAATGGGAAAAGGCTATGGCCGAACGGGAGAAAAAGATAAAAGAATGCGGGCGCGAGGTAGGCCCAGACGATAAAGAATTTCCTGAACCGCCGGTGCACATCCGTCGAGAAATGGGCAGGGAATTGCTGTTTGTTCTGCCGGTGGTGATGGGTGCTTGGGCGGCCGGATGGCTTCTGGCCGGAGCGGACAGCGAACAGGCCCAATGGTGGAAATTGCTCATCTCGCAACAAAAATGGTTTGCGGGCTTGCTTGGCGGGATTTTCGGGTTTATTATAGGGGGCGGCGTGGTCTGGGCCACCCGAATACTTGGCAGCCTGGCATTTGGCCGTGAAGCCATGGGACTGGGTGATGTGCACCTGATGGCGGCGGTCGGTGCGATGCTGGGCTGGCCGTCAGCGGTGCTGGCGTTTTTTATAGCACCGTTTTTCGGGCTGGGCTGGGCCTTGAGCCGGCTGTTTTTTCACCGGATGCGTGAAATACAATACGGCCCGTTTTTAGCGCTGGCGACGGCACTGGTGATGCTGGTTCACGATCCGCTGGTAGAGT
This sequence comes from uncultured Pirellulales bacterium, assembly GCA_964578395.1. GTDB lineage: Bacteria > Planctomycetota > Phycisphaerae > Sedimentisphaerales > SM23-30 > JAFGBA01. The sequence goes on along the minus strand of CAZOCV010000136.1, from coordinate 8,933 downwards.
ATTTTCGCCAGGCGCTGATGCCTTTGGCGTCGCCATGAGGCGCAGGATGCGCACAACGGCGGAATGGATTGTCCGATGGCGTGGACATGGCAAAAAGTTAAGGTATATGCACGGCTGGCGGGCGTTATTATCGCCCTGCTGGCGGTGTTACTGTTTATACTCAGCAACAGCAGGGACGTTAGCGTAAAATTTCTCTGGTGGGAAACGCCTGAAATTCCCATGTATCTGTTTATTCTGATTGTGGGAGCAGGTAGTCTGCTGTTATGGTCGATAATGAAACGCATTCGATATGTTTTTGGCGAAACCGTGGCGCTGGTGCGGGAAGAAAAAGCCCGCCGAAAAATAGCGACAAAAAATGAAACCGAGTCAACGTAATGACCTTTACCCTACACCTATTTAACGACAGGAGGTTGCTTATGATGAGCAGGCATGCATGGATGTGGCCGTTGGCAGCAGTAACAATGATGTTACTGGCGGCAGGAACAGGTTGTCAGAACTGGCAGAAAAAATACGAAACCTGCAATACGGAATATGAAAATTTGCAGGCGTTGTTTGATGCGGCGCAGCAGTCGCTTAGCCAGTGCGAGGCGGAACGCGATCAATACGCCCAGCAACTGGGCATGACGCAGCGGGATCTGGCCAATGCCCGGAGTAAAACGGAGAAGACGGCGCCGATTGAAAATCCTTTCGGCGAAGAAGATGTCTCGATAGACGCCGCCAAGGGCACGATCACCGTAACGCTGGAAAGCGGTGTGTTGTTCGATTCGGGCAAAGCGGACCTGAAAAGCAACGCCAAATCCCGCCTGAGCAATATCGCCAGCGTTATTAAACAAAAATATCCGGGTAAAGAAGTGGCGGTAGTGGGCCATACCGACACGGACCCGATTCGCAAGAGTAAATGGAAGGATAATTGGGAACTTTCCAGTCAGCGGGCGCTGGCGGTGACGCGCTACATAATCAGCCAGGGTATCGCCGCGGAACAGTTGACCGCCGCCGGCCGTGGCGAATACCAGCCGGTTAGCGGCAATAAAGCCGACAATCGCCGCGTGGAAATCGTCGTCCACATGTATAAATAGGTCGCGGTTTCCCGCCCCTGTTTGGTGAAGAACATCGGCATCGGGTTAGCCGCCAATAGCTCTGACGGCGCGCCTGATGCCGTTTTTATATTTATTATGATAAGCATCATAGATTATGGCATGGGCAATCTGCACAGCGTGCGGAAAGCCTTCGCCGCGGCAGGAGCCGCCGCGACGATCGTCACGACCGCGGAAGCGATTCGCGCCGCGGACAAGATTGTGCTGCCCGGTGTGGGCGCGTTTCGCGACGCCATCGCCACGCTAAAAGATAAGCAGCTCGTCGAACCCATTCTGGAATCCATTAAGGCCGGAAAGTGGTTTTTGGGAATCTGCCTGGGATTGCAGCTTTTGTTCGATGAAAGTGAAGAAGACGGCCGTTACGAAGGACTGGGCGTCGTGCCGGGACGAGTGGTCCGGTTTGACTTTCGCGATCGCAGCGGCGCAAATACGTTAAAAATTCCCCACATGGGCTGGAACGCTCTGGCCATTCAACGCGAAGCGCCTCTTTTCCGCGGCCTCGCTTCGGGCGTTCACGTTTATTTCGTGCATTCCTATTACGTTTCACCCACCGACGATAGCATCATCGCCACAACCACGGACCACGGGGGCCCGTTTGTTTCCAGCATCTGGCGCGATAATATTATGGCCGTACAGTTCCATCCCGAAAAATCTCAGGCCGCGGGGCTGCACATGCTGAAAAATTTCGCGGCGTTATGACAAAGGCTTATTTTTTGAATTGCCGCTGCAGCACCGCGGCTGCTTGCTGCACGGCGGGAAGCTGGCGGCCGAGAATTTCGCGGATGTGGTAGGTGAGCAGGTCGTGGGCCTGTAATAATAGCGGCGGAGGCGCGGAGACGAACTCCTGGCGGGTCAGAAGCTGCTGCAGCGGGCGGGAAATAAGATGTTTCTCCACCAGCGGTCCCTCGCAATCGCGGCAGACCACGCCGCCGGCGCGGCTGCTGAAATACATTGGCCGGCCGAAGGTCGGGTCGCCGCCGCAGAGACAACATTGCCCCCACATCGGCCCCAGACCGACTTCGGTGAGCAGCCGCTGTTCAAATTGAACCAGCGCGGCCAAAGCCTCCTCCGATTGTTTGAGCCGCTGGAGAAAATCATACAATACCTGATAAAGCTCCGGATGCGGGTCAAGGTCTTCGGTCAAAGCGGCGAGCTGCTCAGCGCCGGCGAGAGCGGCGTATTGGGCGGTGAGATTGCTGCGCAGGTGGCTAAAAGCGTCGGTCAGCTCGAATTCGGTCAGTAATGCCAGGCTGCTTTCCTGGTGGGGCGGGGTAAACATGACCTCCCCGGCGGTGAGCAAATCCACGCCGCCGGAGAATTTGGTTTTGGCCCGACGACTGCCTTTGGCCAGCGCGGAGATTTTGCCATGCGCACGGCCGAAGAGGGTGAGTATCTGGCTGGTTTCGGAATAATTCCGCCGCGACAGACAAACCGCCTGATCCTTCAGCGCCGCCATGCTTTATTCATCCGTTTCCGCCGGCGGCAGTTTTTCGATGCGCAAACGATTGATGCGCCGCGGTTCGGCGTCCAGAACGACAAAACGCAGCCCGTCAAACGCATATGTTTCCTTATTGGCCGGAATGCGTCCCAGGCGGGCGATCAGAAAACCGCCGACGGTATCGTAATCATCATCTTCAGGCAGATTTGCGCCGAATTCATCGTTGAATTCATCCACGTGACAGCGGGCATCCACGTTGATAATATTTTCCTCGACACGTTCGAACTCCGGGGGTTCGGGCCGTTCGTATTCGTCCACGATTTCACCCACCAGTTGCTCGATAATATCCTCGATGGTGACGATGCCGGCCGTGCCGCCATATTCATCCAGCACAATGGCCATGTGAACTTTATGATTCTGAAAATCATGGAGCAAATCACGCAGCGGTTTGGTTTCGGGCACAAAAAAAGGCTGGCGCAGCCGGTCACGAATGCCGGCGGACTTATCGGGAGCATGCTTGAGGTCGCGCAGCAGGTCTTTGGCGTATAACATGCCGATAACCTTATCGATATTTTCTTCATATACAGGATAGCGGCTGTAGCCTGATTCCAGAATCAGGTCCAGCACCTCGGAAAGCGGGGTGTTGGCCTCGATGCCGATGACTTCCGTACGCGGCGTCATGATCTCGCCTACGCCGGTATCGCGGAATTCCAGCACGGACTCGATCATTTCATGCTCTTCCTGATCGACGACGCCTTCCTTTTTGCCTTCCTCGACCACATTGAGGAGTTCTTCCTGTCTCTGTTCGAGCAGATCGTCAGCACTCTCTTCCGAAACGCCGGCCAGACGTTTGACCACCGGCTCCACCATGACGCTTAAACGGTCCAGGGGCCAGCCGACTTTCGCCAGTCCCACCAGCAACGGATACATCGCGACCAGAAAACAATTACCGCCGTACTTGGCCCACGCCTGCGGCAAGGATACGGCGAACAGCGACAATACCAGGGTGCAAATGATGAAAATCGCCAGTAAAAGCGTCGGATGCGCTACATGTTTGAAGGTATTCAGCGCAAACAGCGTCACCGCCAGCACCACCACCAGATGGGCGCACATCCGCAAAAGGGTGCAAATGTGAATCAGCCGCAGCGCCAGTTGCCGCAGGATATCGGCGCGTCCGGGACGCTTTCGCAGCGCAAAAGCCTCCTCGATTTTTATCCACGAGGCCTGCCGAAGCGAATTTACGGTTAACGACGTAAAAAGCGTCAGGCCCAAGCCAACCACACCGATAAGAATACCTCCGCCGGAATCGACCACTGTGTGTTGTTTCCTTATGCTAAACGATAGCGGGTCCTGCGGGTGCGGGTCCATCCCGTCACGTATCGCCGCGGACGCTGTCAACGATGTTCGCCGGTTTGCCGGCTGAACACGTTTCCGAAATTTAGCCGGCTGAGAATATCATCTTCTTTCGCATGCATGACCTGCGCGTGTTCGGGGGTATCATCGTCGAAACCCAGTTGATGCAGCAAGCCATGCACGAGATATAAATGTAATTCCGCGACGGCGGCCGTTTCGTCTCCGGTTAAATCCCATGCGCGCTGCGCGTTGACGACGACCTCGCAATCCACGAGGTTCATCGACGCATCGTCATCCCGGAGGTCGAAGCTGATGACATCCGTCACTTCGTCGCGGTTAAAATAAGCCGCTTTCAGTCGGCGTATGGCCTCATTATCCACCAGCGCCACGCTGACGACAGCCTGAGTAACGCCGGCGTTGTGCAGCACCGCCTGCACGGTCGCACGGATGCTTGCTTCATCCGGAATCAAGACCTGCTGCTCACTGGTAATGGCGATGTCGTAGCTCATGGATTATTATCACGCGGAATTTCTTCCTGATTCGCATCCTGCACGGGTTGCTCCGGGGCGGAAGCCGCCGCCGGCGCTGAATACCCGGATGACGGCCGAACGGGTTTTTCCAGCTTCGGATAAGCAATACGGGTGTGATACATGCCGCAGAGGCTTTTAATCAGACTGGATTCAATTTTTTTCAGCTCGCGCATTGTTAAATCGCAATCGTCGAACTGGCCGTCTTCGAGCCGTTCCATCGCCAGTTGATGGACGATGGATTCGATACGGCTGGGCGTGGGATCCTGCATCGCACGAGAGGCGCCTTCCACGGCGTCGGTCAGCATGACAATCGCGGCTTCCTTGGTTTCCGGTTTAGGACCGGGATAACGAAATTCCATTTCATTAACCGGATCTCCGGTCTGCTGAGCCTGTTTCATCGCTTCATGATAAAAATATTTCACCAGAGTGGTGCCGTGATGCGTGGCGATAAACTGCCGCAGCACCTTGGGAAGACGATACTCCCGCGCCAATTCCATGCCGTCCTTGACGTGGCCGAAAATGATGATGCGGCTCATGGTGGGCGACAGCTCTTTATGCTCGTTGACCAGTTCCGCCTGATTTTCCACAAAGTAGCGCGGCTTGTTGATTTTACCAACATCATGGTAATAACAACCCACCCTTGTCAGCAGACCGTTGGCGTCAATAGCATTCGCGGCCGCTTCGGCGAGAATACCCAGTTGCCAGCTATGATTAAATGTGCCGGGCGCTTCCAGCGACAGTCGTTTCAGCAGCGGCTTGCTGGCTTCACTGTAATCCAGCAGCGTCAGGTTCGTCGCCGTACTGAAAAGTTTTTCAATAACCGGCAGCAGCCAGGACACCAGCACTCCGGCGCCGCCGGCGCTGGCCGCGGCGACAAGGGCGTTATAGCCCCACACTTTCATTTCCACCTGCTGCCACAACCCCGTCAGAACGGCCATCAGAAACACCGTTATCGCCGCCGTCAGCGTCACCCATATCAATTTGGAGCGGGTGCTGATATCATGCAGCTGCATCACGGTAACGCCCAGACCCGCGCCGCAGCAAAACAGCACCCCGAAAATTTCCGCCGGCAGCGTCTTCTCCGCCGGCAGCAGCACACTTACAAAAATAAGATAACTCGCCACCGCCAACGCCGTTCGCTGGGAATAAGCTATCGTCAGCACGATTCCCGTAAACATGACCGGAGCGATGGTGATATAGGGCGAACCCTGCTGACTGGCCGACAGCCGCACGAACAATAACATCAGCAGCAATAACGCCAGCAGCATGGCGCCGCGCAGATGATTTTTAATGATGCGCGGCTCATTGGCGAACAGGTACAAACCCAGCGCCAATGTGATAATCAACACCATCGCCCCCATAATCAGCAGATTTCGCCATTCGATAACGCCGCCCTCCCGCCGGCTGAAAATAGTGGCGGCCAGCACCACATACGCCAATAACATCAGCAGGGACTCGGGCGCACCGGTGGCGAAAAAACGATGCCGCCGAACGATGGATTCTTCTTCCATCGCACGCCGGGTATCAACGCGCTTGGTTTTTTTCTTACTCATGTTCTGTTTCGTCAACAGGCCCGATGTCCGTGCCGGCTATGTGCCCCCCTTTGCCTTTTCGCCCATTGGCGTCATAGGCTTTGACGATTTGCTGCACCAGACGATGGCGCACGATATCCGCTTCACTCAACTTTACAAAAGCAATGCCCTTAATCCCCTTGAGACGGTGCTGGGCGTCAATCAGCCCGGAGGCCTGATGGTCCGGCAAATCCACCTGGCTGTCGTCGCCGGTGATAATCATCTTGGAATCATGCCCCATTCGGGTTAAAAACATCAGCATCTGGCCGGTGGTGGTGTTTTGCGCTTCGTCCAGAATAACCATGGCTTCATTGAGCGTTCGGCCGCGCATAAACGCCAGGGGCACCACTTCGATGACGTCATTGGCCAGAAAACGCTGCACCTGAGTAAAATCCATCATATCCCCCAAAGCGTCGAATAACGGCCGCAGATACGGATTGACCTTTGCCTGCAAATCGCCGGGAAGGTATCCGAGTTTTTCCCCCGCTTCCACCGCCGGACGGGCGAGAATAATCCGCCGGATTTTCTGCTGCTTCAGAAACGATACCGCCATCGCCACCGCCAGATACGTTTTACCCGTCCCCGCCGGCCCCGTGCAAAATACCAGGTCGTGGCGCCGTATCGCCTCGATATACCCTTCCTGGCCTTTCGTGCGGGCGCCAATCGTGCGACCGTGAATATAGACGCTGATTTGATTGGCGTCTTCCGTCACCTGGACCTGGGCGGCCTGATGGATAAGGTTCTTCATATCTTCCGACGTAACGACTCCGACCGTTTTCAGATGACGCTGCATTTGCTGGAGCAGATGCGTCGCTTTTTGCACAGCGGTTTTTTCGCCGCTGAACGTGACTAATCCATCCCGCGCCGTCACGCGAACGTCGCACACTTCACGAAGGAGACGCAAATGAGCATCCGCCGGCCCGAACAAGGCCGCTCGCTGGTGAGGACTATCTAATGTTATGGTTACGTCCAAGGTTTATCTGTTTTTTATTCTCAGCGTTGCGCCCGTAAAGGTCCTTAAAACCACACCAGCAGCAAATACGCCGGCGCGGCGGCAATCACCACCGAATCCAGTAAATCCAGCACGCCGCCAAACTCTGGCACCAGCCGGGCGGAATCTTTACTGCCGCTGTCGCGTTTGAACATCGACTCCAATAAGTCGCCTAACTGGCCGACGATGCCAATTATGGCGCCGAAAATCAATGCTTGCCAAACCTGCATTATACCAAAACACCAGCTAAAAAGCGAAGCTACAATCACCGCGGTCAACACCCCGCCGATAAAACCTTCCCAGCTTTTGTTGGGACTTATGGAGGGAACCCATTTGTGCCGGCCAATCTTGCGACCGATGAGATAAGCCCCTATGTCCGTTGACTTTACACACGCCAGAAAAAGGATCAGATACCCGGCCTGCCCTGCCCAGGTGTTATTCATCCTGCCTAACAAACGAATCTGGACCAGAAAAAATCCCCCAATTCCCAAATAAATAACACCCAGGGCATATATTCCTAGATTTGCAAGGGCATTATCGTTTCGCTTAATAAAACCCTGCCGCAAGGCCGCCAAGGCCAGACCTGCAAACAAAATGAGGGCGAACCATAAAGATTTTTCACCGTCCAGACCCTCAGAAAAAAAGGGATGGAGCATCAAGGCAATGATTGTAAGCAGCATGGCGCTTCGCGGCGGATCAAAACCTTTGGCCCGCGCCATCCGGCATAACTCCACCGCACCCCCCGCCGTTAAACAGGCCGCCAGTAATGAAATCAGCAATCCCCGATATACTGAAGGTAATCCTCCGTAATTTTGTGCGGCCCACCAGCCTTCACCTGCAAGCAGTCCGCCTAACAGGAGAATCATGCCTGTTCCGAAAAACAGCCTTTTACTCAATGTAGAAATAGTGTTCTCCTTATGTTCAATGCGGGATGGTAAAAGCAAATCATAATTAATGTATGAATAATTGTAACTCCAGACAGATTAAACTCATATGCGATTTCCCAGGCAATTGCAACCCCCTTTTTTTCCCACGAATTATGATTCCCCAGCAGCAAAAACAGGGTATAATGTTTTATAATTACGGGGATAGAGTGTTTGTCGAGCCAAAAAATTAAGGACATGATGCCATGAAAGCGAAAATGAATCGCAGGAATATGTTGTTAACGGCAGGTGCGGCCGGACTGGGGGCGGCAACCAGAGTTTTTGCCGGCGAACCTAATGTCCCCGTCCCCCCCTCTCCCTCATCACCGCCCGTGGAGGAAAAATTACCTCAGGTTCCCCTGCGGGCCTTAGGGAAAACCAAACTGAATGTGCCGATGCTGTGTCTGGGCGGCGGACCAAACTTCCTTAAATCCCAAGTGCTTTTAGCGCAATCCGCAAAATGGGGTATTCATTTATGGGATACGGCCCTGAATTATGCCGACGGCAACAGCGAACGCGGCATGGGCAAATATCTGCTGGCCAATCCCGACTACCGGAAAAAGCTTTTTTTGGTCAGCAAGGCCTCGGGCGCGTATGACGCCGAAACCGCGGAAAAATGCCTGCAGGAATCACTTGTGCGGCTGAATACCGACTACATTGATTTTTATTATGGCGTTCATGGGATGGATAAGCCCGAACAACTGACCGATGAAATCAAAACCTGGGCCGAAGACGCCAAAAAGCGGGGCAAAATCAAATTTTTCGGCGTCAGCACCCATTCGAATATGCCTGTATGTCTGCAAGCCGCCGCCAAATGCGGCTGGGTGGATGTTCTGACCACCACGTATAATTTCCGCCTGGTCAAAGACAAGGCCATGCAGGACGCCATCGACGCCTGCCACAAAGCCGGCGTGGGTCTGATTGCCATGAAAACTCAGGCCGGCCGCCAGCAACCCGATTCCGAAGAAGAAAAAAAACTGGCCCAGCATTTTCTTGACCAGGGTTATACGCTGCATCAGGCCAAGTTAAAAAT
>CAZOCV010000135.1:5732-10136 GCA_964578395.1 uncultured Pirellulales bacterium | reverse complement strand
CGGGACGTTAAGCCCGATTAACTGCGAGTTCACCCTCGGCGCGTTTCAACGCGATGTGTTTCTGTGTTCCGGCGGCGAGGATGTCTTCGAACCGCGGTTTACCTATCATGGTTTTCGCTATATCGAGATCAGAGGTTTGGACGAAAAACCTTCCCTGGATGCCATCGTCGGTCAATTTGTTCGTACCGACGCCGAACCGGTGGGGACATTTGCCTGTTCCAATGATTTAGTCAACGGCGTGCATGACATCTGCCTGAGGACGGTGCATGGCAATATGCACAGCATTCCCACGGATTGTCCTACACGGGAAAAGACCGGCTGGGGGCAGGATGGCACGGTAGCCCAGGAAGCGGCCATCTACAATATGGATATGGCCGCCTTTTACGCCAAGTGGTTCCGTGATTTTGTCAATACGCAGGAATCCAGCGGTTATGTCGCCCCAATTGCGCCCGATCCCGATGGAAGCGGCAGCCTGCCCGGCGATGCTCCGTCCTGGGCGTCGGGACCGTGGTGGTCCGGCACGATTATCCGCACGCCGTGGAATCTTTATCAGTACTACGGCGACAAGCGGATTATCGAAGAAGGCTATGAGTATATGAAAAAGTACGTCGATTATCTCACGGCCCGCTCTGAAGAAAACTGCATTAATTTCGGTCTGGGCGACTGGCTGGAAGAAGGCTCACCCAATTACGCCAAGCGCACGCCGCCGCCGATATCCAATACGGCCGCGTATGCCTGGTATGCTGAAATCCTCGCGGAGTCGGCTGCTCTGTTAGGCCGCACGGACGATGTCGAACATTATCACCAGTTAGCGACCGCCATTCGTGCGGCATTCAACCAGCGTTTTCTGGATCCGGCCGCGGGCCTGAAGATTGAAGATAGCCAATCCGGACCGGCGCTGGCGCTGTATCTCAAGACAGTCGCTCCCGAAGCGCGGCCCCTGCTGGAAGAACAACTTCGTAAAAACATTATCCAAACCCGTCATAATCACATCAGTTCCGGCATCGTGGGCACGCTGTATGTGTTTTATCAGCTCACCGAACAGGGTGACAGCAATTTAGCCTACACAATGCTTACTCAGGAAGATTATCCCGGGTATGGCTACATGTTCCGCCAGAACGCAACCACGATATGGGAGCAATGGAACGGCGACAAGGCCACCATCGGTTCGGCCTCCCACAACCATCCCGCCTTTGCCAGCGTGGATGCGTGGTTCTATCGGTCGCTGGCCGGCATTCAATCCGATCCCGCCGCACCGGGTTTCAAGCGGTTTATTATCAAGCCCGAAATTGTCGGCGACCTGACCTGGGTAAAATCCTCTTATGACTCCATTCACGGCACGATCAAAAGCCACTGGCTGCGCGACGGCGATGCCCTGACGCTTAATGTCACCATCCCGGTCAATACCCGCGCGAGCATTTACCTGCCCACATCTGACGCCGAGGCTGTTCGTGAATCAGGACAACCGATTGGCAAAATGCCGGAAATTTCCCTGCAATCAGGCCTGACCGGCTGGACTGTCCTGGATGTTGGTTCCGGTGATTATTGTTTCACCATAACCAGATAACCAGATATGTAACATTTTTTTAAGAAAGATTACGATGATAAAGGCAATTATTATGTCAATAGGTACAGCAATGTTTCTAACGTCAGTGGTTAACGGCGCCCTCAATCCTGTTAACTTGCGCTGCGAATATCGTGTAAATCCGCTGGGCATCGACGCCCCGCGGCCGCGGCTAAGCTGGCATTTTACCGCCGACCGCCGCGGGGAATATCAGCGCGGCTATCAAATTCAGGTTGCCGCGACACCGGAGGCCCTTCAGTCTGACTCACCCGACCTATGGGACAGCGGCAAGATAGCTTCTGATCAGTCCGTTCACGTCGAATACGACGGCAAGCCGCTTTCCTCCCGTCAACATTGCTTCTGGCGAGTGCGGGTGTGGGATGCTGATGATCAGCCCTCCGCCTGGAGCGAGATAGCGCATTGGTCGATGGGCATCTTTCGGCCGCAGGATTGGCGCAGTCAATGGATTGCCGCCGATAACGGCTGGAGCTATCCCGGCCCCAAATACAACGGTTACCACAGCGCACCGGCCGAAAAGGCGGATACGGAAAAATGGGTGCAGATTGACTTGCAGCAAATAGCCGCCATCGAACAGATTCATCTGCATCCCGCTGCGCCCCGTCTGCACTACGAACCGGAGATATTTGGTTTTCCCGTGCGCTTTCGCATCGAAGCGGCCGATGATGCTGCTTTTACCGCGCCGCGTCTGCTGGCCGATCATACCGGCAGCGACTACGGCCCTGTTTCCTACGTTCCGCAGATATTTTCCGCTGATGGGGCCAAGGCCCGTTATGTCCGCATCACCGCCGCACGGCTCTGGAACCGCGATTCGGAGGAAAAACCTTTTTATTGTTTCGCCCTGGGGGCCGTCGAAGTGATTGTCAACGGCCAGAACCTGGCCATTAATAAACCGGTCAGCGCTCTGGATGCCGTCACCAATCAGGACTGGAATCCCCGCGGCCTGACCGATTTTCGCAACCTTCTCGACGAAAGCATGCCTTACAACCTTGCGCCCACGCCCTATGCGGCGATACTGCTGCGCAAGGAAGCCGCCTTAAATCAGGATATCGCTCGCGCCACCGCGACGGTCTGCGGCCTGGGCTATTACGAATTATATCTCAACGGCGAGAAAGTCGGCGACCACGTTCTGGATCCCGGTTTCACCGATTACCGCAAACGGATGCAGTATATCTGCTACGATGTGACCGACCGGCTCCGCCGCGGCGAAAACGCCGTCGGGGTGATTTTAGGCAACGGTTGGCACAGTGTTCCCACCGGCGAAATCTGGGATTTTTACCGGGCGCCGTGGACCGACACGCCCAAGCTGCGGCTGGAAATTGACGTGGAATATAAAAACGGCGAAAGCGCCCGAATCGTTTCCGATGAAACCTGGAAATTTTCCCCCAGTGAAATCCTTGTGAACTGCGTGCGCGCCGGTGAAATCATCGACGCCCGCCGCCGGCAGCCGGGCTGGTGCACCACGGACTTTGATGATACCGCCTGGGGAACGGTCAAAATGGTCGCTCCTCCGGCCGGCAGGCTGGTGTTACAGGACCAGCCGCCGATCCGCGTGGTCGAGTCCATCCGGCCCGCCGCCATTACCGAACCCAAGCCCGGCATTTATATTGTGGATATGGGCACGAACATGACCGGCTGGGTGCAGTTGAAGATAACCGGCCGGCCCGGACAGATGATTTCTCTGCATTTCAATGAACAACTCAATGACGATGGAACGCTGATGGGCACCAACCGTCAGTTTACGTATGGCCCGTTCCAGCGGGATATCTTCCTGTGTTCCGGCGGCGCAGACGTTTTTGAACCGCGCTTTACGTATCACGGTTTTCGTTATATCGAAATCAAAGGCCTGGACGAAAAACCCTCGCCGGACGCTATTGTCGGCCGTTTTGTTCACACCGACCCGGAACCTGTGGGAACGTTCGCCTGTTCGAATGATTTAATCAATCAAGAACATGACATGTGCCTGCGTACCGTGCACTGCAACATTCACAGTATTCCCACGGACTGCCCTCATCGTGAAAAACTCGGCTGGATGCAGGATGGCTGCGTGGCCGAGGAGACCGCCATCTACAATATGAACATGGCCACGTTTTACACCAAGTGGTTTCGTGACATGGTCGCTACGCAGGAAACCAGCGGCTATGTCGCCGCCATTGCTCCCGATCCGGACTGGGGCCGCAGCGGTCCCAACGATGCACCGACCTGGGCCACAAGTCCGTGGTGGTCCGGCGCCATCGTCCGCACGCCGTGGAACATCTATCACTATTACGGCGATCGGCGCCTGCTTGAAGAAGCTTACCCTTCCATGAAATTATACGTTGATTACCTGACCTCCCGCGCCGAAGATGGCTGCATTAATTTCGCTCTGGGCGACTGGCTGGAAGAAGGCCCCGGTATGGAGCCTAAAGCCTGCAAACGCACCCCTCGGGATATGGTCAACACGGCCGGGTATATCTGGCTGGTGCAAATTGTTGCGGACGCCGCGAAGATTTTGGACCGTCAGGCCGACGTTGAACACTATCGCCAATTGACGGACTCCATTCGCGCATCGTTCAGCAAACGGTTCATCGATCCTGCCACGGGCCTGAAGGTTGAGGATAGCCAGACCGGGCCGGCCCTGGCGTTATATTTGAACGCCGCTGCTCCTGAGATGCGTCCTCTGCTGGTAGAGCAGCTTCGTCACAACGTCACGCAGGTTCGCAAAAATCACATCAGTGCCGGTATTGTCGGTGCGCTTTATGTGTTTTATCAGCTTACCGAGCAGGGCGACAGCGATATTGCCTACGCCATGGCCGCACAAGAGGATTATCCCGGCCTGGGCT
>CAZOCV010000135.1:0-5632 GCA_964578395.1 uncultured Pirellulales bacterium | reverse complement strand
CGTGATGGAAATATCCTGACGCTGAACGTCACGATTCCGGTCAATACCCGCGCGAGTATCTACCTGCCCACATTCGACGCCGACGCCATCCGCGAATCCGACCGGCCGCTGAGCCAGACGCCGGAGATTATCCTGCAAACCGCCGCACCCGGCTCCGCGGTATTGGATGTGCCCTCCGGCGACTACCGTTTCACCGTGCCTTTACAACCGTAATGGCGCGGATTGTCCGGGCACGTATGAATATATTCAGCGAATAAGCGTCTCCGGCGGATTCAGGTACGACGGCTTTTCGCCGCCGAAATCGAGCGTCAGGCCGTCGAGGTTCACGACCGGATCGACGCCCCAGATTTTCAGCACATGCTGGCCCTGGGAAATATCCATTTGCGCCCGTCCGTACATCAGGCCGCGCAGCACATTAAGCGACCACGTTTCCGCCGCCGCCGGGTCTTTGGATTGATAGGGCATGCCCACGTCGAACGTCACCCATTGCGGTTGGCCGTCATCCAACGACACGCCACAGCGCACAGGCTGGCCTTCCAACGTCGGGAATGCGGCAATCGCATCCAGCCTTAATTTGGCCGAACCCGGCTCAAAAACGTAAATCGGATACTCCAGCAGCGCCGCCTGAGCCGTCACTTGTTCAAGGTCGTCGATGCGCCAGCCGACAAAGGGAAACAGCGCCATGGACGCCCGGTTATAACTCAAGTGCGGAACAGACTTCCAACTGCCGGCCGTACCGGATTTAATTCGTGTGCAATTACCGGCGTTGATGCGGATAACGTCGTTTTCCTGCACGAAGGTGCCGCGGTCAATTTCGATGTTCGGATGAAATACCTTAACAGCGACGCTGTAGGCTTGCCCCGCTCCGGTTATATCAATCGTTCCGGTATGATGAACGCTCTGGGGCAATTCGGCGGCATCGATGTCCACCCAAATCCGCTGCTGCTCCCGTCCGATTGTGCCTTCGGTTTGGCTTAGCCTCAGCCATGGCGCACTAACCGATGCCGACCACTTCAGGGTCGCTGCGCTCATATTGAAGACATCAATGAAATAACGCCGGGGCATATAGCTATTGAATGTCGGCAGTTCGGCGGTGTCGGCATAACGCGGGATGAATGCTTCACGTTCGAGGCGCACCTGCTCCAGCGCAGCGCCGGTCTCCCGCGCCGCCGCCAGCACGGTATGGCGTCCGGGCGTCAGGAAGGTCTTTAAAACCACAAATTCCTGCCACTGCCCCTGTTGATTATTGAAGACCACGAACGGATCATCATCCATCTGGAAATACCAGGAATCTCGCTGGGGCGTGGGGTGGTTCACCCGTGCGTACAGCGTATATGTTCCGCCTTCCTTGACCTCCACCGGGAACGTAGCCCGATGCTGCGTCGGCCCCTGGAGGAGATTGCCTTCGCTGCCGTCATATTGCAGCACCGTTCTTTCATCCACCGTGATGCGTTTCATTTCTCCGCCGAGGTCGGCCTGATCCGCCTTAAGAACAACGGTTTCGCCCCGGTCAAAATCCTGCGGTCCATCATCCCGTATCGGCTTCAGCGGATTGTCCCCGCCTTCCAGGGCAACACCCAAACGCGGCGCATCCAGCGGCTGAATGCGGGCCGTCTCCACCATATGGAAAACCGTGTCTTCATACCCAATCGGCTGATGCGACATCATGCCCCGCCACTTGCCGCTCGCGAGAGTATTATTGTAAACAGCGGTTTCCGCCTCGATGGTCTGGTACGCTTGCAGAGCCTTATCGGCGTAGTCGTTGGCGCTGGAGCGGTGCTGAGCGGCGTAGGCACGGCTCTTGTAAGCATAGAGAAATTTCTTATTCAGTTCCGCCGCGCCGATAATCGGATAAAGCACCAGTTGATAATAGGCGTCCTTGCGGTGGGGGGGCACTTGTTCGTAAAGCGACCGTGCTTTTTTTGACAATTCATCAAAGGCGTCTATGCGCCGCTGGCATTCATCACCGTAATGATACAAACTGAACTGCGGATCCAGAATCGGCCGGCCCCACCAGCCGCGGTTAAAGCCCATAAACGATGGCCGGCGCTGATAATTCAGCGTGAAATAGTCATGGAGCAGTTCCGCGACCTTATCGCCCAGTTCCGCGTCAATATCCCGGCGCATCGCCTGGCGCATAAACTCATCCAGATTGGTTTCATCCCACAGCTTGATATCCCAGGCCATATCCAGAAAGAATTCCGTCCCGATTTCCAGCGGCTTAATGTCGCCGACATTTACTATCCACACCCGGCGGGCGTGCGTATCCCAGGCGCGCTTCATCTCTTTCCAGGTCAGGCTGTTGGGCGTGGACGCCAGCCACAAATACGGCCGCGGCGGACCCAGGTAGGAAATATGAAAATACACCCCCGCGCCGCCGGAACGCCGCTGCTCAAGCTCATTGGAAAAGAAGCGAATCCGCCCGTGATTGTCATCCACCCACATCATGGTTATATCATCAGGCACATTCAGCCCGTTGCGATACATTGTCAGCACTTCGTTATAAGGGATAAATACCTGCGGGATGGTCGCCGCCGGTTGGCCGACATTCTTTTCCAGAATCTCGCGCTGGTCGGCGAATACTTTTTCCAAAAGCGTTATGCGTTCCTGAAGAGCCAGATTGCCGATCATAGGCGAATCGTGGATGCCGCGCATGCCGACGGTATAAACGTTTTCGTATTTACCGTTTTTCCGCACGCGCTGATCGAGCACCTCGTACACTTTTTCCCGGTTGGTGTCGTAACGCCACTGACCCATCGTCTCCGTGTTCCATTCGGAAGCGTTATTGTACAGCAGCGGTTCACAATGCGCCGAACCCATCACGATTGCGTACCGGTCGGCGACCACTTTGTTTTCCGGGTAATAATTAAAATACCGCACGGCCTCGTGCATGGCCGGCCAGATGTGGTTGGCGCGCAGCCGCAGCAGCAATTCAAAAACCCGCTCATAAACCCGCGGCCCCACCGGGTCTTTATCCGGTTCATAATTTTTCGCCCACGGCAGCAGCCCCCAGTCCTCATCGTTGATAAAAAGGCCCCGGTATTGCACCGACGGCGGCCCGAACGTCAGCGTATCGCGCTGCAGATATAATGCCGCAAGCTTGTCGGGCGTCACATCCGCCCACCATACCCACGGTGACACGCCGATGGCGCGGGAGACCTCAAACAGGCCAAACGCGGTTCCCCGCCGGTCGCTGCCCGCCACCACCAGCGCCTGCTCCACACCGTCAAACGGCTTATCCACCACCGTGATAAGGTATGATTCCCAGGCATTATCGGCGATATGTTTGGCGTCAACGCCTTTTTGCTCCAACAGCGGTTTCATCCAGCGGCATTTTTCCCAGCTTCCCGCCAGCACGATATACTTTGGAAGGTTTTCCGTCGTATTCAGTATTTTCGGTTCAACACCGGTAACGGCGGCCACATCTCCGGCAAATGCCTTGGCCGCAATGCCTATGACATCGGCGTCCTCCGGGTCAATCAAAATCGCCGCCGCCTGCTTATCAGCGGAAACGAGCGGAAAATCATCTCCGTTTTGTTGCGGAACGACCCGAAGTTGCCCCGCCAGCGCCGAAATGGAAAATATCAATACTCCCAGGCAACCCCTCCCAAGAGCATGAATAAGTTGATGTCGAATACCGTTGTTCTGGCAAGTTACCATAATCGTATTCCTTTCTATAATCATATTTACCGGAATTGCACTGGATTCAAAACCAGGTCGGATTCCATTTTTTTCATAAAGCCCGCCAGGCCATAGTCCCGATCGACATATTCGCCGTAGGCGCGGTCATAACGTTCGCGCGTTTTCTTTAATTCCGTCAGCATGTCGCCCAGTTGCCCCCTTTGGCCGTCACTCCTGCCGGCGTCGATCCAGTCATAATACGCACGGGCGGTTTTAATCCATTGCGTAAGCACTTGCTGAAGCATCCAGCCGTGGCGAACATTGTCCAGCAGCGCTGCGCCATATTCGGGGCTTGCGGCCTCGGCGATGCGCTCGGCCAGTTCGACGCTCCTCCGGCGGGCGACTAATGCCTCTTCCATGTCGGCCACCATCTCCGCGCGCCGATCACGATACCGGTTAAAGATATACGCCACGGGATCCGCGGCCTTTGCCCGGTCCTCCTGAACGATAATCTCTCCGGCATAAAAGTAATTGCGATACGTGGGGAACATCGGATGCCACGGATTTTCATCGCATACCGGTTTGACATAAAGCCCTTTGTCTCGCGCCAGCTCCGATAAACGCAGCAATTCGGCGTAATCCTCCGCCGCGTTCTTGCCCACTTTTAGAATCGCAAATTCCCGGCGCAGGGTGTCCGCGTTTGCCGCCGGCTCCCAGGCCAGACGTCCTGCGGCGTAAACATTGGCTTCGGTCCAGTCTTCAAAACCGTAAAAATAAGGCAGGCGATAGTGGCCGCCGGAACCTCCCAGTTTGACCCACGTCCACAATCCCCGGATGGCGGGTGTTTCCTTGATGCGGCGGGAAAAATGATCGACCATGACCGCCGGTATCGCTCCCATCCCGTCATATTCCCGACATCCCTGAAATTCCATCAGAACCGGATGCGATGGTACATTCAACGTCGGATTCAGGGGCAAATGTCCCCAGAATTCATGGGTATGCTTGATGCACAACCATGAAGAGGCCGGCAATCCTTTGGTGGCTTCCGCCAGCATGGCCGGATCCGTATGAATGGAGGGATGGCCGACCCACCAGGAACGGGCGATAAATTCCTTGTGTAATTTTTGGGTGATGATAGTTTCCACCTGACGCCAGTATTCACCGACGCAGCGGGCATTCGACCAGTTTTTCGTCCCCGGAAATTTGCCGCCGTAGGCCAAAACGCCGATTTCCCCTTTACCCAGTTCGCCGACGCGCACCAAAAAACCGTCCAGTTCGGGATACGTGTCCGCCAGATAGCGATATTTCTTTTCCGTTTCCCGGTACAACGCCGGGTTCGCCACATCGGCGCTGGTTCGCCGGGAGGTCATATCCACGATACCCTGTTTTTCCAGATTCCGCAAAACCGCTTCCGGCAGCGTAACTTCGCTGACCCATAGATACGTCGTTAGTCCATAATCCTCGGCGATGCGCAATGTTTTGGCATACACTTCCCGCCACTGGCGCAGCCTTTGGCGCTCGATATCATCAAGTTTTACCTCCGGCCAGATTTCCGGATCCATCATGCGGTTCCCCACGACCACCATGAGCAGGCTGTTGTAGCCGTTGCGCAGACTGATGCGGCAAAATTCCTCAAAACGGTTTTCAATGGCCCTGAATTGCTCCACATTAATATAAGGCGGCTCTTCGCTATTATACATATCGCGGTAGCCGCCCAGCCAGTACGGGGTTTCCGGGCGCGGTTGCGGCGGGTAAAATGGAACTTCGGCGTCCACCATCCGTAATGCCAGCGACGGAGCGGCGTCAATTTCGATGGTTGGGGGCCATTGTCCGGCCAGTTGCATCTCACGCACCAGCCGCAGCAGGCCGTAAACCTGACCGGCCGTATCGCCCGCCCTTATGTCTATGACCTTGTTTCCTTGCGGTGTCGCACCATAAATAGAGTAACTTTCGCCCCGGGGAATATCCGCCCCGCTCGTGCGTAAACGCACGGTCGCCGTAGCGTCCCGTC
>CAZOCV010000134.1:0-10168 GCA_964578395.1 uncultured Pirellulales bacterium | reverse complement strand
CGGAGCAGATTTGTCAGAAGCAGCCGGTGCAGGTGCGAGCCGTGCTGGAAGAAGTTCTGGATTTGTGCCGTCATCGGCTGGCGGACAGCGCCGTGCGCATCCATATCGAAGAGACGGGGACGGAGGTAATCGTGCCGGCGGACGCCCTGATGCTGCAGCGAATATTGATGAATTTGCTGCTGAATGCGATTGATGCGGCCGGCGGCAATGAGGCGGGAGGCGAGGTTTGGGTACGCGGCAAGACGTTTGCGGAGGATGGCGATCTTCGCATCCGGCTGGATGTGTCCGATAACGGGGCAGGCATTGAGCCGGGCGTACTGGGAAAGATATTTAATCCGTTTTTCACCACGAAGGATACGGGCACGGGCCTGGGGCTGGCGATTGTGCACCGGCTGGTGGAATGTCACGGCGGAATTATCACCGCCTCCAACGGCGCTGATGGCGGCGCGGCGTTTACGGTGATATTACCCGCGTAAGACAGGAGTTTGGCGATGGCGCGGCTGTTGATTGTTGACGATCAGGAAATGATGCGTGATTCCCTGCAGGCGATTTTGCAGCGGAACGGACATCGTGTGGAAACGGCGCGCGATGCGGCGGCCGCGATGGACATGGTGCGGCAGGCATCCTTTGATCTGATTATCAGTGATTTGAAGATGCCGCGCATGGACGGGCTGGCGTTTTTGGCAGAACTGGGCCAGGCCGGCGTGGATGCGCCGGTGATTATGATGACGGCCTACGCGACGATTCAGACGGCCGTTGAGGCGATGCGGCGCGGGGCGTTCGATTATATTCAAAAACCGTTTGACGCCGAAGAAATCGTGATGCTGGCCAACCGGGCGCTGGAGCATCAGCGGTTAAGAAGGGAAAATGAGGCGTATCGCACGTGTGCGGCGGGAAGCGTGCGCCGGTTCATCGGTTCGGGACGGCTGATGAAAGACCTGCTGGCGAAGGTGGAAGTGATAGCGCGGAGTCAGGCTACGGTATTGATTCGGGGTGAGTCGGGGTCGGGCAAGGAACTGATTGCCCAGGCCATCCACGGCTACAGCGAGCGGTCATCGAAACCCTTTTTAGCGGTTAATTGCGCTGCGTTATCAAGCACGCTGCTGGAGAGTGAATTATTCGGCCATGAGAAGGGCGCGTTTACCGGGGCGGACCGAATGCGGAAAGGGCGGTTTGAACTTGCTGATGGAGGGACTTTGCTGCTGGACGAAATCAGCGAAATGGATCAGAAGCTCCAGGCGAAGTTACTGCGGGTTTTGCAGGAAAGGGCCTTCGAACGGGTGGGCAGCAGTATGACTCGGCAGGTGGATGTACGGGTTCTGGCGACCACGAATCGGCCTTTGGAGCAATGGGTGCAGGAAGGCCGCTTTCGGGAAGATTTGTACTATCGGTTAAATGTTGTGCCGCTCATGGTTCCGCCGCTGAGAGAACGTTTGGAGGAGATTGAAGAATTATGTAATTATTTTTTGGAACGGTCAGCCCAGCGTCACGGCGGGGAGGTTAAACATCTGAGCCATGGGGCTTTGGAACTGCTGCGGCGATATCGCTGGCCGGGTAACGTGCGGGAATTGGAAAACCTTATGGAACGGGCTTCGATTTTGTCATCGCGGCCGGAAATAGCCGCGGATGTTCTGGGAGGTTGGTTGAGAGTCGAAGACCTGGATGCCGCACCGTGTGCGGATGTTGCTGTCACCGATATGGAAGCTAACGCCCCGTGCGAAGCACTCGGTGCGGTATCCACCCATCAAACCGTGATGGTAAGGCTGCCCAGGACCTGCAATCTGGCGGAAGTAGAAAAAATCATGATCCAGCAAACGCTGGAGAAGTACAACGGCCATCGCCAGAAAACGGCGGATGCTTTGGGTATTGGGGTGAGAACGCTGGGTATGAAGTTGAGTAAGTGGCGCCAGGAGGAATGTCAGCCGGCCGGCGCGTAGGTAATATTTGCCGACCGGGAGGCGCAATAATTGCCGATGGCCTCAAAGTTTATCCTAAGGAAGGAAGGATATAAAAGGAGAAAAGAAGTCGGCATTGAATGGTAACTGTTTATTTTATAAGCAGTAATAAACAGGCAAGAAGGTAAGTGTCGAGTTAGGCCAGGTAAAATAATGATAATGGCCGCATGGCATGAATTTTGCGTAAGAAATGAGTGAGATAGTGTCCGCCCATCGTGGCGATAAGGATAAGGTCAATGTTGCTTAGCAATTTATTAAATCGCGGGTCCATGCCGGTATTGGAACGGGTGATGGAATTTACCGAGGCCCGTCATGAAGTATTGGCTAACAATGTAAGTAATTTTGACACCGTGGGCTATAAAGTACAGGATTTGCCGGCGGAGGAATTTTTTGGTGAATTGCGCAAGGCGGTCCAGCGGCGATCGAACGGTGGAGCGGGGGCACCGTTGGAAATACGGCCAACATCGCATTTTTCCTGGAATAACGACGGCAGGTTAGAAGCCCGGCCCCAGGAGATAGAGGACAATAATATCCTCTTTCATGACGGGAATAATCGGTTTGTGGAAAAGCAGATGACGGCGATGTCGAAGAATGCTCTGCTGCATAATGTGGCCGCCGAATTATTGCGGATGCAATACGAAGGTTTGCAGACGGCGATTCGCGGCCGGTTATAGGATGAGCATGAATCTGACTCATAATTTAGGAATAAAAGGATACACGCATGTTTGAAGCCATAGATATATCAACCTCGGGTCTGGTGGCGCAGCGCGTGCGGCTGACGACGGCGGCGATGAATCTGGCCAATGTGGATACGGTTTTTGATCCGGCGACGGGCGGTCCGTATCAGCGTCGGAGTGTGGAATTTTCCGCGGGGATGAAGAAGGGCGATCATGACGGGCAGGGCGTGCATGTCAGCGACATTCGCCGCGAGGATGTGTTTCGCACGGAATACGACCCGTCCAACCCTTACGCGGATGAAAACGGCTATGTGAAGCTGCCGGGCATCGAGCCGCTGGTGGAGATGGTCAACGCCATGGAGGCGCAGCGGGCTTACGAAGCGAATCTTACGGCGATTGATTTGAGCAAAGCGATGTTAAATAGTACGCTGCGGTTACTGGCGTAAGCGTACAGGAGATAGTGAGACATGGTGGAGCAGTTTTCGGGAATTGGTCAACTTGGGCCGGCAGGCGTCGGGAAAGCGGCGCCGTCATCGACCGGGGGGGCGCAGGATGCCGCCGGGAAGAGTTTCAAAGACCTGCTGATGGACAGCATTAACGAAGTGAACCGCCTGCAAAGTGAAGCCGATGAGGCGCGGATTAATCTGATGACCGGCCAAACAGAAAACGTGGCGGAAGTATTTACCGCGGTCAAGAAGGCGGAACTGGCGTTTCAGACGCTGATGCAGATACGCAACAAGCTGATGGAAGCCTATGACGAAATAAAACAGATGCGAGTATAAGCGCATGGGAAGAGGCTAAAAGCGGCAGAACGACAGGATGAGTTGGATAAAACCATCGGGGAGTCCGGTGGTGCAAACATCTTGGTAACGATGTGAACAGGACAGATAAGCGAGGCTTACGGAAATGGAATTCCTTCGCCGAACAATCAAGCAAATCAAAGCCCAGTTGGGAGGGCTGACGCTCAGTCAGCGGCTGGTGATTTTCCTGTTGGTGGTAATCATGGGCGGGGCGGTGTACTGGATGGTGGAGCATGCTTCACGGCAGGAGATGATTCCGCTGATGAACCAGCCGTTTACGCCGGAAGAGATCAACAAGATAACCCAGCAACTGGATTTCTGGGAGGTGCAATATAAGGTTGACAGCGATCGGATTATGGTGCCGCGCACGGAGCAGCGGGGATTAATCTATCGGTTGAGCGGTCAGGATATGCTGACGGGGGATAAATCCGCGGGCTGGGAGTCGCTGCTGGAAGATTCCAATATATGGGAATCGGAATCGCATCGGGCGGATCAGAAGCGGGTTATCCTGCAAATGGAGCTTTCGCGGGCGCTGGTGAAGGGCTGGCCGGAAATTGAAAAAGCCCAGGTCTTTATTAATGAGGCGGGCGAGCGGCGGGTCAGCAACATAACGCCGGTGGCGTCGGCGTCGGTCATGGTGCAGGTCAACAGCGATGCCCGGCCGGCGCGGAAGCTGGCGTTAAGCATTGCGGATTTTGTCAGCGCCGCCAATCGCCGCATGAAGCGCGAGGATGTCAAGGTGATTGTCAACGGGCAAAGCATCCCGGTTGCCCCCGCCGGCGAAGGCATCAGCAGCGATTATCTGGAGGAGAAGGCCAAATACGAAACACATTATATTACCAAGCTGACGGCCATCATGCCGGATAAATCGCGCGTGCAGGTGGATGTTACGCCGCAGTTGTCCAAGACCACGCGCCATGAAACCAAGATCGCCAATCCCGAAGAGGGCACTGTGGTGGTGGCGGCGCGCAGCAGCACCAGTGAAGAAACCAGCAAAAACCAAACCGTATCCCAGGAGCCGGGCGTGTCCGCCAATGTTTCTGCGCCGGATGCACAAAGCGGCGTAGCTTCCAGTGAAAGTCGGGAAGATCAGGAACAGGAAAATACCGTCATTCCCGGGAAAACGGAAATAACGGAGATTACGGGCCAGGGCGGCGTAAAGGACATTACCGCCACGGTGAGTATTCCTCGCGCTTATTTTGAAGGGCTGGCCAAACAGGAAAGCGGTCAGGATAAACCGGACGATGCCCTGGTAAAAAGCATCATGACGCGGGAATTGCCGGGTTTCAAGCAGAAGGTGATGCTGGCGGTCGGTCTTCAAGGAGCGGCTGACGCCGACAAAGTCGTGGTTGACGCCTACTGGGATGAAGAATATGTGGCTCAGGCCGGTGTCGATGCGACGGAGGTTAACCAGGCCGGTGGCGGCGGCGGGTTTGTGGGGATTGCCCGGCGGTATGGAGAGCATATCGCGGTGTCGGCGCTGGCGCTGGTGTCATTGTTTATGGTGCTGATGATGGCGCGGAAGACGTCGGCGCCGGTGGAAATGGATGAAGAAGATGCGGCGATGCTGGTGGGCAAAAAACCCATGAGCGCCCTGGGTGTGGAAGAAGGCCTGATTGACGGAGCGGACGCCGGCGCCCTGCTGGCCGGTATGGAAATGGACGACGAGGATGTGCAAACCCAGCAGATGCTGGAGCAAATCAAGGAAATGGTGACGGATTCGCCCGATACCGCGGCAACACTGGTGAATAACTGGATTCATCAAGGCGACTGAGAATGATGGCTGAAGAAAAAGTGGACATCGTGATACCCGGCCTGCGTAAAGCGGCGATTATATTGCTGGCGCTGGGCAAGGAGGTGGCTCCTCAGATTGTCAGCCGGATGCTGCGCGAGGATATCGAAAATGTGTCGCGGGAAATAGCCGAGTTAAAGCGCATCGGGCCGGACGAGCAAAAGAAAGTGCTCAAGGAATTTTACAATTTGGCCATGGCGCACCGGTTTACCGAACAGGGCGGGCTGGCGTATGCCCAGACGCTGCTGGAGCGGAGCTTGTCACCGGAGGAAGCCGGCGAAATCATTAACCAGTTGTCCCAGACGATTCAGCAGGCGCCGTTCCAGTTTTTGCAGAAGGCGGAAGCGGAAAACGTGCTGACGTTTATTCAGGATGAGCATCCGCAGACGATTGCGCTGATTCTGGCGCATCTGGCGGCGCAGAAATCAGCGGAAATTCTTCAGGGGCTGGCCCAGCAAAAGCAGGTGGAAGTGATTAAACGGATTGCGTCGATGGAGCAGACGAATCCGGAGGTCATTAGGGAAGTAGAGCGCGGGCTGGAACATCGGCTCAGCGATATCGTTTCCCAGACGTTTGACAAGGCGGGCGGCGTGGATGCGGCGGCGGAAATCCTTAATCTCGCCGACCGGTCCACGGAAAAAGGAATTCTGGAGAGCCTGGAAACCGATGATCCGGATCTGGTGGAGCAGATTCGCCGGCTGATGTTCGTGTTTGAGGATATTTTGCTGGTGAACGACAAGGGTATCCAGGCGGTGCTGAAGGAAGTGGATAATGACGAACTGGCGCTGGCGCTGAAGACGGCCAGCGATGAATTGAAAAACAAGATTTTCGGCAATATGTCGGATCGCGCCTCACAGTTAATCAAGGAAGACATGGAATACATGGGACCGGTGCGGCTGAGCGACGTGGAAAACGCCCAGCAGAAAATTGTCGATATTGTGCGGCGGCTGGAGGATGCGGGCGAGATTATTATTTCCGGCCGGGGCGGCGATTCGGAACTGGTGGTGTAAGGAATGTCCGTGCTCAAAGCCATCGAGCTGAACAAATCGAAGATGCGAGCGGAGTTGTTTAATCTCTCCGACATCGAAGCGGAAGCGCAGGAAATCCTGGCGCAGGCCCGCGAGCAGGCGCAGCAGGTGCTGGCCGAAGCGGAAAAGCAATGCGCGGCTTTGCAGGAAGAGGCCCGCCGGCAGGCTTTTGCACAAGGCTTTAAGGAGGGCAAGGAGCAAGGCGTCAAAGCAGGACATGATGAAGCGTTCCAAAAGGCGCAAAAGGAATTTGCCCAAACCAGCGGCAAAACCCGGGAAACGCTGGAGGCGGTTTTAAGCCAGTTCGACCGGCAAAAAAATGAGTTGCTGTGGCGTGCGGAGCAGGAGACCGTGGCGCTGGCGGTCGCTATTGCTGAAAAAGTAACCCGTCAAATCGGTGTTTTGCGGCCGGATACCGCGCGGGAAACGCTTAAAGAAGCCCTGGAACTGGTGAATCGCCGCAGCAATGTAACTATTTATGTCCATAGCCGGGATCTGGAGCATCTGCGGCAAATGACGCAAAACGAATCCGTTCTGGCGGAGTTCGCCAGTATCCATTTTCAGGCGGACGATGCCGTGGAGCAGGGCGGATGCCGGGTTGTCACGGAAAACGGCGTGGTGGATGCGCAGTTGGTGACCCAGATAGACCGAATCGGCCGGGAAATGATTCAGGCGTCGGATTTACATCCGCGCCGCAGGAACGATGCCTCGTTGCCGGCGGAGGCTTTAACGCCGCCGCAGGCCTCGGTTGAAAACAGCGAGGAAAAAACAGAGAACTGATAATGGTTGCCGTCCACGAACATTTTGCCCAACGCCTCGAAACCCTCCGGCAATGCGCCTCGGTGGAACTGCAGGGGCGCGTCTCGGCTATGAGCGGCCTGACGGCGGATGTCGATGATTTCTGCGCTCCGGTGGGAGCACGCTGTGAAATTTGCACGCGCCTGGGAGGAGGCCAACTGGCCGAAGTCATCGGTTTTCGCGGGCGGGCGGCCATTTTGATGCCGTTATCCGACGGACTGGGCATTTCGCGCGGCGATCGTGTAAGATGTTTAAGCACATCGATGACGGTTCCCGTAGGGGAGCATATGCTGGGACGAGTTATCAACGCGCAGGGTGAACCTATTGACGGGAAAGGGCCGCTTTTGTGCCAGATACGCCGCCGGGTGCATGCCGAACGATTGGGGGCGCTGGCGCGGACGCGCATCGACCGGCCTTTGGCGACGGGGGTTCGCAGCATTGACGCGCTCATGACGGTGGGGACGGGCCAGCGGATGGGTATTTTCAGCGGGCCGGGCGTAGGCAAGAGTGTGCTGCTGGGCATGATCGCCCGCTATACGGCGGCGGATGTGGCGGTGATAGGTTTGATCGGCGAACGCGGCCGCGAGGTGCGCGAATTTATTGAACGCGACCTGGGTGAAGCGGGTTTGCAGCGTTCCGTGGTGATTGTCAGTACATCGGATGAACCGGCGCCGTTGCGGGTTCAGGCGGGATTCATGGCGGCGACGGTGGCGGAATATTTTCGTGATAAAGGTTCGGATGTATTATTGCTGATGGATTCCGTCACACGAATCGCCATGGCCCAGCGGCAAATCGGCCTGGCCATGGGCGAGCCGCCCGCCACCAAAGGTTATACCCCCAGCGTATTTGCGCTGTTGCCGCGATTAATCGAGCGCTGCGGGCGCGATCATCGCGGCAGCATCACCGGTTTTTATACGGTGCTGGTCGAGGGCGATGATTTAAGCGAACCGGTATCGGACGCGATGCGCAGCATTCTGGACGGCCATTTGTGGCTGTCGCGGGATCTGGCCAATCGCGGACATTATCCCGCTATTGATATTCTGGAAAGCATCAGTCGGGTTATGGTGGATATTACCGACGCCGAACATCAGCAGGCGGCGCGGCTGCTGACCCGCTTGACGGCAGTGTATCGGGATATCGCCGATCTGGTCAATATCGGCGCCTATGCCGAAGGCGGCAACGCGGAGTTTGATCTGGCGGTGCGTGCCCATGCCTTCATAGATCAATTTTTACAGCAGGGCATCAATGAAGTTGTTACCTATGAGCAGGTGCTGGCGCAACTGAAGGAATTAACGGCATCGTTGCAGAAGATAAACGTTTCGGCCGGACGCAGCAGCGGTTTGGCGCGTGCCGCAGGTGCGGCGAATGATAATGCACGATCCAAAGCCGGCAATCCGGCCGCAACCAGCGCCCGCATCGGAGCGGAACGGGCGCGAATAGGCCTGTAGGCGGATTAAGGTATGAAGAAATTCAAATATCGTCTGGAACCGGTTTTACGCTGGCGGCGTCAGCAGGAAGATGAAAAGAAACGCGCCGTGGGAGCGCTGGTTCAGGCGATTCATCAGGAGCAGCAGGAAGCGTTAAAACTGGCGTCGGATTTACAGACCGAGGGAGATGCTTTGCAGCAGCAATATCGCAGCGGCGATGTGGATGTGGATTTTGTGGGACATTATTTTCGATATGCCTATCAGGTTCGTCAGGCCATTGCCCAGCATGTGCGTAATGTCACGGGCATTCAAAAACAACTGGCGGCGGCCCGCAGCGAACTGAGTCAGGCCGCCCAGCGCAGCAAAATCCTGGAAAAACTCAAGGAAAAACAACAGCATAGTTACCAGCGGCAGATACAGCGGCGGGAGGCGGCCTATATCGATGAGCTGGGTATGCAAAATTATATTCGCCGGCGGCAAAACGAAGATATCAAGGTAAATTAGGAATCTTAAAAGAGCATGCGTTTGTTTTTAACCATTATGGTGATTGTGCTGGTCGTACACGCCCTGGTGTTGCTGGGGTTGGTAGGCTACAGCGCGGCGTCAGGACGATTGGGCCAACAGCAGCGGCAGCAATACCTGGCGACCTGGCGCGGAGAGATTCTGGCGCCCCCGCCGGAAAAGGTGGAAGAGGTGGTTGCCGAAGAAAATCCCCAGGAGGCCGCCGCCCGTATCGCCGAAGCGCAAACGGAAAATGAAAAAATCTCCCGCGAACTGGAGCGTCAAATGACCCAGGTGCGCGAATTCAAGATTACCGTGGAACTCGCCCAGGCGCAATTGGATAAGGATCGCCGGGAGCTTCAGGGGAAAATGGATGCTTTCCAGCAGCAACTGGCATTTGCGAAAGAAAAAGCGCAGAGCGAAGGATTTCAGAAGGCTTTGAAAAATTATTCGCAAATGAAGCCCAAATATGTCGTGGCGGATTTCATGCAAATGGAGGATGAACAGGTGGCGGAGTATCTGGCGGCCATGAAGGCGGATGTGGCGACGCGGGTGCTCAATCAGTTTCGGGAACCGGAGGAGCAGGCCAAACGGCTGCGCGTTATGGAATTGTTGCGAAAAAACGGCTGTATGGCCAAAAATTAATCAGGATGTAATGATATCGCATGGATGTAAAAACAGTTAAAAATCAGCCGGTGGACTGGCTTAACACCGTGGCCCGGAAGGGTAAAGCGAACACCGAGCAGGGCGTCTTCGAGGCGATTTTCTCCTCGATGCAGCAGACGCCCGCATCCTCCCGGTCATCCTCGGCGGCTCGCACGGATAAGCGCGAAGCGACGGCGGCCGTGGATGTGGATAAACGGAAAGAACGCCGAACCGTCCCCAATGACGATAGCATAAGAGGGGATGAGCTTGAGGCGGCGGAACAGTCGAATTCTGTCGGCGAGACCCAAACAGAGATATTAACCGAGGATGTTTCCGCGGCGACGGCCCAAACTCCTGTGCCTGAAGATGCCGCAGGGCAGGTCACCGGCGAGGCCGAACCCCAGGAGCAGCCGACGGCCGGTCTTGCGGCGGAATCGTCAACGGCGGGTAAACCTGTTACGGTCATGGTGAATATGCCGATGACGGCGGATTCTAGTTGCGCTGTGGCGACGAATACGCCCGGCCAGGGCGAACCGACGCTTAAT
>CAZOCV010000133.1:0-10181 GCA_964578395.1 uncultured Pirellulales bacterium | reverse complement strand
GCCTGTTCCTGACTGGCCGCGGCAATTTCCGATACCAACTCATTCACCTTGCGCGAAGCATCCGTGATTTCACTGAGGGATTTAGCCACTTCACCGGCGATATCCACGCCGTTCTTGGCATTGGCCACGGATCCTTCGATAAGGGTCGCCGTGTTACGGGCGGCTTCCGCACTGCGCTGGGCCAGATTGCGCACCTCTTCGGCCACAACAGCAAAGCCTTTACCGGCCTCACCGGCGCGGGCGGCCTCGACGGCGGCGTTCAGGGCCAGCAGATTGGTCTGGAAGGCGATTTCATCAATCACTTTGAGAATCTTGGCCGTCTCGCCGGCGCTGCGGCTGATATCTTCAATGGCCGTATTCATCCGCTCCATAGCCTCGTTGCCGGCCTGAGCGGCATTGGCGGCCTGGGCGGAGAGGTTATTGGCCTGCGCGGCGTTATCGGCGTTTTGTTTGGTCATGGTGGACATTTCTTCCAGGCTGGAACTGGTCTCTTCCAGACCGGCCGCCTGCTCGGTGGCCCCTTCAGCCAGCGATTGTGAAGTGGAAGCGATTTGCTGTGAAGCACTGTTCAACTGTCCCACGCCGCTTTCCAGTTCCGTAATCGCCCGCTGCAGAGGTCGTGCAATACCCCGGCCCGTCAACAGACCCACAACACAACCAATGGTAATCAAACACGACGCCACAATAACTAAAAACCAGGCCGCATGTTTTGTCTGCGTCATGGTCTGATCGCTTATCTGCTGCGCCAAAATAACCACTTCCGCCACCGGCGTACTAGTCGATATGGCATAACGATGCGATCCGATCATCAGCGGCGTATAACACGAGGCGCGATCGGTGTTTTCAAAATTATAAAATTTACTTCCCGTTTCACCCGCCAGCATGGACCCGGCCACCACCTCGGCGAGGGAACCGAATTTCGCCTTATCCTTGAAATCCAGCTTCTCCCCTGCCTCATGCTTGGGATGACTGACCAGAATACCCTGCTCGTTAACAACGTAGGTGTATCCGGTTTGGCCATAAACGCTCGCTTTAAGCAGGGCATCCGCCACGGTCCAGTCGAAAGTCACCGCCAATACGCCTTCTTTACGACCGTCGGTGACGACGGGACACGCCAAAAGCACTTCCGGCTTGCCATTGGACGCAACATATACGCCGCTGTTGTAAATCTCGTCGGAATTAAGTGCTGCGGCTTTTTTAAACCATTCGGCATCGCTCTGGCTGCCTAGAGATTCGCTCCAGTTGCCTTGTTCATATTTATATTTTTCCTGGCCTGCGCTATCCACGAAACAAATTTGATTGTACCTGTTCATGGCGCCCGCCGCGGTATTTTCCTGGGCGGAAGCATAAAACACTTCGATTTCCTTGTGCAGCGACGCCATCACCACATTCCCGGCGCTTTCCGAAAGTTCATCCCAGTAACCGCTGCCGCAGATAATCCAGTCCCAGGAAGGAAAATAGGTATAACCGATGAATTTTCGGCGACCTTCGAAATCATAATTGCAGAAAATCGTCTCGCCCGCGGTGCGTTTGGTTAACGCCTCCTGAAACGGCGTCAGTTTCAGATCCGTAATGGTGTTTTTGCCCACCAGTTCCGCGCGAGGATGAACGACAAGATTTCCCTGCGAATCCATCACAAAAACGTAACCGGTTTTGCCGATTTTAATCTTTACCGTGTTATCAACCAGCGTGGCGACGTCCTGTTCCGGAATACCGACATACAGCGCGCCGATAAGTTTCTTCTGCAGGTCAAACAGGGGCGCATAAGCGGTGATGCACCACCCGTTGACGACATAGGCCCGTCCCTGATAGGTTTCACCTTGTAACAATCGGGCCACCACCGGATTTGCCTGCCCATCCGGATTAACCGCCGGTATATAGGTGCCTACTGCACGACGGCCTTCCAACGTTTTAATATTGGTGGCGACGCGCAGCATGTCCCCTTTTTCGTTCATACACTGAAACAACGTACAGTTAGCGCCCGTCAGGTTGCTCACTTCATCCACGACCACCACAGGAACATTCAAATCATCCGTGAATGTCAGGACGTCGTTACCCACACGTAAAGCCGGCAATTCCAGCTTTTGTTCGTCTTTGGTAAGCTGGTTCACCACGGTGCGCCCCTGGAGCTGGCCGGCTTCCAGGCTTAATTGACCCTGTTCGGCCAGCACCCGCCGGGCGACATTCAGATCCGCAACTAATTTTTTGGTTAACCATTCCTGCTGGGTTTGGCACGTTATCGCCAGTCCGGATACGATGCGCATAACTTCCGTTTCGGCGTACTTATTATAAGTTGGCTCGACGCCGTTTTTCGCCTGCAAATAGGTCCGTAATAACGCGGAATTCGCCAGCATGCGCGTATCGGTTTCGATACCGGCAAAAAGGGTTTCCACCATCTTTTTGTCGCGCTGTACGCCGTCGCCCATCACGCCGATAGCCTGCTCCTGCAGATTATCGAAACATAATTTCGAGGCATACCCTCCCATGGAGCTCATGCGCTGATAACCAATCAGGCTGACGACCAGCGTCGGCACCAATACCGCCAGGGCCATGGTGCTCATCAGACGGAACTTTAAGCTGCGTTTCTTTAGCATGTTTTTTCTCCTGCTGAAACTGTTTTTACAATTCATAAAAAATTGACAACTGTTTTAAAAATTTCGACCATTAGTTACACCATCGACCAACTCAATCCCCGACTGAAGTAAAAAATATGGATTTCTGTAACTGGCTAAATGCAAAAACGAGGTATTCCCTGCCAGCATTATAAACCACGCCCGATAATCTTCCGCCCCCTGCTTTTACGATAGAAAAGTCTTTCCCGGAGGGAGAAAATGCTATTGTTTTTGGCGGATATGCTGGTATATATGTGGAACATATGGCATTATTAGACAAACTCGGCAAGATGCTCACGCGGCTGTTTAAGACCAGTTCGCAACGTTATGTGAACCGGCAACAGGGATTAATCAGCCGCCTGACGGAACTGGAAGCTCAATACAGCCGCCTGACGGACGGCCAATTGCAGGCATTGACGGGGGAATTACGTCAGCGGATTGAGGCCAATGTCCGTGAGGTTATCGGGCCTGACCTGCGGGAGGTGCTGCGGGAACTGTACCTCATGCCGGAAGAAGCCCGCCGTCCGGCCAAAAAACAACTCATCGAACAATTGCGCCGCTGCTGCGATGAAGTATTGCCCGAAGCGTTTGCCGCCGTCCGGGAGGCGTCGGACCGGCATTTGGGCATACGAAATGTCTTTAATGAAGAACTGGGATTTAATCCGGCCATTCTTTCGGCGGATATGAAAAAGGTATTTGAGGAGGTCAAAAACCGGGTAGCCGGCGGCGAAGATGTACATAAAATCGAACTGCCGCCGGAGTTTTATGCCGAGATGCGCCGCCATTATGACGCCAATGAACGGCCGCCCTTCCGCTTTCGGCATTTCGACGTGCAGATGATCGCCGGCAAGGCCCTGTACGAAGGCCGGATAGCCGAAATGGCAACCGGTGAAGGCAAGACCCTGGCGGCAACCCTGGCGGCCTACCTGGTTGCCCTTTCCGGCCGGAAGGTGCATATCATCACCGTTAATGATTATCTGGCCAAACGCGACCGCGACTGGATGGGGCCGGTTTACGAAGCGCTGGGCCTGACCGTCGGCGCGATTCAATCCGACATGGACACTGTAGGCGATGAACGCCGTCAGCAATATGCCTGTGATATCTGCCACGGAACCAATAACGAATTCGGCTTCGATTACCTGCGCGACAACATGAAAATTCGCGTCGAAGAGCAGGTGCAGGGGCCGCTGGATTTTGTGATTATTGACGAGGTTGATTCAATTCTGATTGATGAGGCCCGCACGCCGTTGATTATCTCCGGCCCGGCCCAGGATGATGTCAACCGTTATCGCAATGCCGACAAGGTGGCTCGTGAACTGCTGGCCAAACAGCGTCCCTACGCCACGCTGGAAAAACGCATTGAGCAACTCAAGCAAACCATCGCCCAGGCGGAATCCGAATCGGCCGAAGCTAAAAAAGCCAAAAATGCCCAGCACCTAGCCGATATCGAAGCCAAACAGGCCAAAGCCAAACAGGAACTGGAACAGGCCCAAAGTGACCTGGAGCGCACCACGCAGTATTACGAGGTGGAATACGACCGGCGCAGCGTGCATCTCACTCACGAAGGCATCGGGCTGGCCCAGGATTTGGCCGGCGTGGGCAGCTTTTACGTCGGGGCCAACATGGACTGGCCCCACCTCATGGAGCAGGCCTTGCGGGCGCATGTCGTCTTCGAGCGGGAAAAAGATTACGTCGTCCAGGAAAACCAGGTCATTATTGTCGATGAGTTTACCGGCCGGCTGATGCACGGACGGCAGTGGTCGGACGGCCTGCATCAGGCGGTTGAGGCCAAGGAAAACGTCACCGTCAAGCAGGAAAGCCAGACGCTGGCGACCATCACGATTCAGAATTTCTTCAAGCTGTATCAGCAAATCGCCGGCATGACCGGCACCGCCATGACCGAGGCGGACGAATTCGCCAAAATTTACGATATCGACGTGGTGGCCATCCCCACGAACAAACCCGTCGTCCGCGACGACCGTCAGGACCTCATCTATAAGACGATGAAGGAAAAATTCAACGCCATCGTCGAGGAGATTTTCGAGGTTAGTTCCGCCGGCCGACCCGTGCTCATCGGCACGACCAGCATCGAAAAAAGCGAAGCCCTTTCCGCCGCCCTCACCCAGCGTTACGGCCTCGAACATGAAGTGCTCAACGCCAAACAGCATGCCCGTGAGGCGGTTATCGTCGCCAAAGCCGGACATCAGCACGCCCGCCGTGACGGCAAAATGATGGGCAATATCACCATCGCCACCAATATGGCCGGCCGCGGCACCGACATCAAGCTCACACCGGGCGTCGTCGCCGCCGGCGGCCTGCACGTGCTGGGCACGGAACGGCACGAGGCTCGCCGCATCGATAATCAGCTTCGCGGCCGATCCGGACGTCAGGGCGACCCCGGCTCCAGCCAGTTTTTCCTCTCCTTTGAGGATGAACTGCTCCGGCTTTTCGGCGGCGACCGCATGCTTCGGCTGATGAGCCTGTTTCGCTGGCCCGAAGGTGAACCGCTGGTCCACTCCAAACTCAGCAGTTTTGTGGAAAAGACGCAAAAGAAAGTCGAACAGCGTAATTTTGAATCCCGCAAAAATCTGCTCGAATATGATGAGGTCATGGATTACCAGCGGCAGGTCTTTTATACCCGACGCCAGTCCGTGCTGGAAGGACGGGGCCTGGAAAATCATATCTGGGAAATGATCGATGAAGTCATCGACGAAAACTGCGTCAAAATGCTCGATGACAACTATCCTTACCTGTGCATCTCGGAATGGGCGCGGCAAACGACGGGCGTCGATCTGGACGTCAGCAAAATTCGCGGCTACGACCTCAATGACCTCGACCGCATTATCCGCGACCACGCCCGCAACAATGCCGATCAGGAAATCACCATCACCCTCGGTGAGTACATGTCCGACGATGTTCCGCCGGACGACTGGGATTTGCGCGGGCTGGCGAAATGGGCCATGAGCAAGTTCAGCGTCAACGTCTCCCAGAATCAACTGCGCAAGATGAAGCCCGACGAGGTTCAGGAGCAGCTTATCGAAGCCGCCGCCGCGCTGATAGAAAAGGCCGACCTGACCCGCCTGACAACTTTTCTGGACAGCGATTTCAACCGACGGAGTTTGTGCGAGTGGGTTAATCTGAAATTCGCTCTGGCCGTTACGCCGCAGGAAATTGCCCAGCTCACTCCGGCGCAAACCCGCGAACATCTGCTGGAACGCGCCCGCAAGGCGTATCGCCGCCGCGAAATAGAATACCCCGTCGATTTCATTCTTAATATGTCGCTGCGCCGCGACCGCGCCGGCAGCGGGTTCGCCGCCAGGGAAGTCGCCGAATGGGCGCAGCGCAAATATCAGGCGGATCTCACCGTCGAAAAAGTGCAGCAGCTATCGTTCGACGAGATTCGCGCTAGCCTTTTGGAACTGAGCGAACGTTATAACAACGGCCAGCTCGCCGCGGAAATCGAACAGGCGTTTGACGCTCATACCGGCGACCGGCGACAACTTGCCGACTGGGCCAATCAGCGTTTTAACCTGTCGCTGACGCCGGAGGAACTCACCGCCGAGGACGCCCGCGAAACAATTGCCCATCGCGCCCGGCAATTTCTGCGCGATGAACTGACGCAACTGGAACGCTACGTGCTGCTGCAAATTTACGATTCCAGTTGGAAAGACCACCTTTACGCGATGGATCAACTGAAAGGCTCGGTCGGCCTGCGGGGCTTCGCCGAAAAAGACCCCAAACTCGAATACAAGCGCGAAGGCTATCGCATGTTTCAGGAGATGCTCAGCGGCATCCGCGAGAAGGTGACCGACATGATTTTCAAGGCCCGGCTCGAAGCGGGCCAGGAAATGCGCAGCGTCTGGAATATTTCCAACACCATGCACGCCGATTATGAACGATTCCAGGCCCAGCAGCAGGCGGCCCAGCAGCCCCAGGGAGAGGCCCAGGTCACCAAAACCATTAAACTGGAAAAACCCAAGGTCGGCCGCAACGACCCTTGCCCTTGCGGCTCCGGCAAAAAATATAAAAAATGCTGCGGACGACAACAATCCTCTTAACACAGCCCTCCGGTGCGGCTTATCCGCGAAATAAAATAACAACGCAGGAAAGGAAGGTACGATTGATATGGCAGAAAAATCGGTTCACACCAAAAAAACGCTGGCCCGATGGCAACAGGGTCGGTTCGGCATGTTTATTCACTGGGGGCTTTATTCAGCGGGTAATCTGGATTGCTGGAAGATAAACGATATGGGGATACCCGCCGGCGAGTACGCCAAAGAACTGGAACCGAAATTTACAGGCAAAAAATTCAACGCCGCCGCCGTGGTGAAACTGGCCAAAGACGCCGGCTGTAAATATATCGTCATGGGCACGCGCCATCATGAAGGCTACTGCCTGTGGAATACGGCGACGACTTCGTTTTCCTCGGTGCATGGAACGCCGGGACGGGATTTTATCGCCGAATACGTCAAGGCCGCCCGCGCAGCCGGTTTGATGGTGGGATTTTATTTTTCCTTTATGGACTGGCGCTACCGGACCTATTGGGAAGGTCCCCGCAAAGACCCTCAGGGCTGGAAACGCTTCATCGCTTACGTCCACGCCCAGGTCCGGGAATTAATGACCAACTACGGCAAGATTGATATCCTCTGGTACGACGGCGCCTGGGGTCCTGCACATTTAAACCCCTGGAGCGTAAAGTACACCTGGGGATTCAAGCCGGACGCCGCAGGATATGCCGAAGTCTGGCAGAGCGCCAAACTCAACGCCATGGTGCGCCAATTGCAGCCCGGCATCCTCATCAACGATCGTTCGTATCTGCCGGAAGATTTCGGCACTCCGGAGAAAACCATCACCCCGGAACATCGCCCGTGGGAGCTTTGTGACACCATCGGTTATTATTGGGGCGCCAGCACCCAGGACCGGGATCGCAAATCTCCGCGCGCCTTGCTGGGCCGCCTGATATACTGCGTGTCCCGTAGCGGCAATATGCTGCTCAACGTCGGCCCCAAACCCGACGGCAGCATCATGGACTGGCAGAAAAAAACCATGCTGCAACTGGGCCGATGGCTCAAGAAACACGGTGAAGCCATTTATAACTGCGTGGGCGAATGGCAGAATCCGTTCAGCAACCCCCTGGCGCCATGGTTTACCACGCGGAAAAACAATAACTTATATCTCCACCTGCTGCGTTATCCGGGCGCATCCTTCGGCGTCGCCAATCATCATGATTATCATTTAGCCAGCGCGGAGCTGATGGATACCGGCAAAAAACTGAAAATCGTCCATGAGCCGACGCGGGATATTATCATGGGATTGCCCAAACAATCACCGGACCCCATAGCCTGTATCGTCAAAATCAAGATACGGGAAAAGACCGCCTCGGAAATCAAGGCCCGCCAATGGATCGGCATTGACGACCCGGATGCGGTTTGCTGCAAGAACAGACATCAGCGCTAGGCGTTGCGAGCTTTACCGGTTTTTAGAACATAAAATCCTTTGGAATCCCTGCGGGCCGGCGCCATTCCTGCGGCGCTGTGCCCGCCGGTCAATATGTGACGCTCTTGCTAAAACAAGGAGGCTGGCGGTTACGTGCCTATTTGCCTGATCAACCCGCCCTGGCTGTTCGCCGACCGTAATGATCCGGTTTTTTCTCATAATCTCGCTCTGGCCAGTCTGGCCGGATACCTGCGGCAAAACACAGGCTGCCGCATCAGCATCATCGACGCTTTGGCCGAAGGCTTTGACCAGCGCCGCCGGCAGCCGGATGGCACGATTAAAGTCGGCCTGATGGATGAACAGATTGTCGCACGCATCGCCCCGGATACCGGCCTTATCGGGATAACCGTACCTTTTTCTCATTTGGCCGGCGCCGCGGAAGAGCTTTGCCGAGCGATAAAAAAACACCGACCTGACACGCCGATTATCCTCGGCGGCGTCCATCCTTCCACGTCGCCGCAGCTTTATACTCAATCGGCCGCTGATTACTGGCTGGCCGGTGAGGGCGAACGGGCGCTGCTGGACCTGGTGCTGGGCCGAAGGCCTGAAACGATTCCCGGCCTGCTCAGCCGGGCCAAACCCGCCCTGGCGGCGGATGAACGAGCCGAAATGGTCGCCAACCTCGATGAACTCCCCTTTCCCGCCCGCGACCTGCTGCCCATGGATGCTTACGCCCGCCTGTCGCCCCGCCGCATCAGCCATACGCGCTCAGCCAGTATCATGACCAGCCGCGGCTGCCCGTGGGATTGTGAATTTTGCTCCATCCATCCGATGTATGGGTACAAATGGCGCATGCGTTCGGCCGAAAATGTTCTGGCGGAAATCCGCGAACTCATCGACCACTACCAAATCGCCCAACTGGAATTTGAAGATGACAACCTCACCTTACATCGGGAGCGGGCCACTCAAATTTTTGAAGGCCTGTGCCGCCTGCGCGAAGAAACCGGCGCAGCGCTAACCTGGGGCACGCCCAACGGCATCCGGGCCGAAACCGTTGATAAGGAAATGCTGAACCTGATGAAACGCAGCGGCTGCGTCCGCGTCACTTACGCCCTGGAGCATGGCGATGCCGATATGCGCACCATCATGAACAAAAAGCTCGATATCGATAAATTCGAGCAGGCCGTCCGCGAAGCGATTGCCGCCGGCCTGTGGGTGGAAGTGTTCACCATGACCGGCTATCCCGGCGAAACTCGCGCACGTTTTGAAAACGCCCGCGCGTATTATCGCCGGCTCCGCCAGTGGGGCGTGCGAACCATTCACGTATTTTTCCCCCAGCCTTACCCCGGCACCCGATTGTATGACCGCTGCCGCACGGCCGGATATTTGCTGAACGAGGATTATTCGCTATTGCCACAGGTCAAAATCGTAACCGAGGATTTCGACACCGCCGAAACCCTCCGCCGCCGCAACGAACTGCTGTGCGAATTCGACCACACCTACCGCCTCCGCCGCCAGATTAAACGCATCCTGCCCAGTTCTTTCATCGCCGCCCTTAATCGCCTGGTCCCCCGCAAAACCATGTAACCCCCCCCAAAAAAAAGTGTCGCGGGCATCCTGCCCGCGTTTATTTCAAGAAGGGCATTTGCAACGCGGGGTATGTCTTCACGAAAAGCGGTACATGTTATTTCGTCAGGGCTTGCGGCAAAGTTTCGACAAAGCGCTTAATCTCATCGCGCACGCGGCGGTAGCAATTGAGTTTTTCTTCTTCTGTGCTTGCCTGCTGCGCCAGCCGGGGCGGGTCATCAAAACCCACATGCATCACGCGCGTCCGCCCGGGGAACATCGGACAATGCTCGTGGGCATGGCCGCACACCGTCACCACCATGTCAAAAGCGACATCCTTGAACTCATCGACGTGCTTGGACCGCTGGCCGGAAATATCCACCCCCGCCTCCGCCATCACCGCCGCTGCGTAGGGATTCAACCCGTGCGTTTCAATCCCCGCCGAATACGCCTCAATGCGGCCGCCCCACAACGCCCGCGCCCACCCCTCGGCCATCTGGCTCCGACACGAATTGCCCGTACATAAAAACAATACCTTCAATTTGTCCGATGCCGTTTCACTCATTA
>CAZOCV010000132.1:0-10225 GCA_964578395.1 uncultured Pirellulales bacterium | reverse complement strand
GTCGTTCCCAAGTAAATATATTTAGACGCCGTGTGGGGGAAATGATTTCACGGCTTATTTCCTGGCAAAGGCGGGTGGATTATAAGCCCGCAGATGAAATCAATTAAACCATGGTTGAAATGAATATTGCTCCATTTTTGCTGACCTTGAATGAATTGACGACGATACAAACACTGCATCATTGCCGAGTGGGATGGTCATATTTGCTTATGTGTACTTTTGCTGATAAACAGATGGGTTTTTTATGCCGGCAGCAAGAGCAGGTTATACGCAAGCAGTTAAGCCGATCACGCGAGAAAGTATCAGCATGGTTTTCATCTACAGGCAGGAAATATCACTGGCCTCAGAGTTCGGAAATAGTATGGGAAGTTGACTTTATACAGGCGAAGGTAATCCCGCGAGGAATAAATTCAGAATCTGCTAATCTTCATAAATGCCAAGAAGAAGGATGTCATCTATCTCGCCGATTTATTATGCCGCTGGGGGAATGTGATATGGAAATTATAAGGCGTTTGCAGGAGAAAAGAGAAGCGATTGCCGACCTTTTGCGCACACATATAAGTGAATGCAGTTATGAAGATTCCAATCAAATTACGACTAGCGATACTTTGGCCGAAAGATTGGGACAAGCCCATGTGCAGGTAAACCAGTGGTATCATGCTATGGCGCAGCAATATGGCTGGCCCGAGCTAAAAAATAGCCAGATGGGTTATCGTGTTGATTTTAATGATAAATGTGTTTACCTTACTGTGCGTTAACAATTATTTACTGGAACAAATCTTATATTATGACATATGAGCTGGGAAAAGGATTGGGACAGTATCTCGAAGGACGGGCGCAGAGTTGCACCTTGGTGTTGACGGAACAGTGCAATCTTCGTTGTAAATACTGTTATCAGGTGGGCAAAAATGAGTATCACACGATGCCATTTGATGTGGCGCAACGAGCCATAGATTTCTTTTTTGAATTACCTGAGGTAAAAGATGGTTTGATCCTTGAATTCACTGGCGGAGAATGTACGCTTGAAGTCGAGCTAATGAGAAAGATTATTGCCTATTTCAAGAATAAACTTTGGAGTTAT
The DNA here is from genome assembly GCA_964578395.1 of uncultured Pirellulales bacterium. GTDB lineage: Bacteria > Planctomycetota > Phycisphaerae > Sedimentisphaerales > SM23-30 > JAFGBA01. Next base: position 9,144 of record CAZOCV010000132.1, on the reverse strand, counting down.
GCGTATCATCCCTGGCAATCATCTTACGTTATAATGTTTTCCAGTAATGGCACACTATATCACACGGATAAATTTCAGAGATTGCTTTGGGAGAACCGTGGCCATGCTTACGTAGCCATCACCATCGATGGAACAAAGCGAAAACATGACCGCGCTCGGGTTTTTCCGGATGGATCAGGTTCTTATGATGTAGTGGCCAAAAATGTCAAGCTTTTGCTCCAGCAATTTCCCGATGCCAGTACTAAAATTACTTTCGGTCGAGAGGATTTGTCTTATGTGGCGGAAAGTATTATCCACGTATGGGAAATGGGCATAAAGAGCGTGGGGGCAAATGCCGTTTTTGAAAATGTTTGGCAACCAGGAGATGCTGAAATCTATGAAACCCAGTTACGTCAATTAGCTGATATTTCTCTGGAAAGAGGTTTCTGGAAAACACATCGTTGTAACCTTTTTTGGCAACCGCGAACAAACTATTCTAATGAGGAAAAATCAGACAATAATTGGTGCGGTTCTGGAACGATGGTATCTGTCGATGCACAAGGCAATATCTTCCCGTGTTTGAGATTTCAGGAATTTTGCTTGGCCAATCGAAAAGCCAGACCTTCAGGAAATATATTTACCGGTTATAATGAGAACATTATTAGAGCATTTCACTGTTTGCGTAAATCATATCAAAGTCCGGAACAATGTATGACTTGCACCATGGATGATCAGTGCGCCTGGTGTACCGCCTTAAATTATGATGATGCTGAGACGGATACTATTTTCCAGAGGATGACATATATATGTGAAATGCACAAAGCTCGATGGCGAGCCAATCAATATTATTGGAGTCAGCTTAAGGCCATCTATGGCTTGGAACCATCAGGTGAGGGTATGGGACATTTGTTGCAAACATGTCCTGCATAGCATTTTTATCAGGGTAATCAAAATATGATAGATGATATTTCCCATATATGGATTGATCTTGCAGGTAATAAGATATCCTTTTGTAACGAAACAACTAATGACTCTCATCATCAGCCTTTGATGACTATTAAACTTTTAAAGGAAGTTCTGGAAAAGGCCTCTGCATATAATTATAAAATATCCATTCTAGCAACTGCTGGAAGTACGCCTGCTCCTTTTATCGATTTATGCAAAACTTTTAAGGCCACAATATTCATGGCAGCATGTGCGCCATACGTTGAATCATATACTAATTGCATCTTCGTTATCGATATGGCTAATAATCATTGGCCTATAGTCGCCGCATCCACGAATGAAGTTATAATAAGGGTTAGACGTAATAGATTAGGAGACCTTTTTAAGACAGTTTCAACGTTATGGCGAAGCCCCAAGAGAATATCCCTGCGACACCCAGAGCTTTTGACTTATAATAAGCAGGATTTATGTGTCTATCGCGATCAACTTGTGGCGATAGGTGAATACCTGCTTGATAAGCGGAATACGGGAAACGGTGCATGTGTTGATTGTCTTACGGAACCAGTAATGGGCAAAAGCACAGGCGAGTGTGGCGCAGGAATTTCGAGTATAGCTGTTTCTAGAGACGGACAAGTTTATCCTTGCCCGGCGTTTCAGGAATATGAACAGTATGCAAGTGGGGATTTTCTTGAGGATTATCATATCCCCAATCGTCGTTTATTCAGACGCGATCATTCCCGGCCTTGTACAAAATGCACAACACTCGATTGTCGGCGGTGTTTATATTTAAGCAAAAAAGCAACCCAGGAAGTCTGTGTGCCTCCTCGTGCCATGTGTTATTTGAGTCTTTATGAACTTGAAGCTCAGGTTTGGTTTGCTAAAGAGTTAAGAAGAAAGGGATTGTGGAAATCGACTTACATGGGACCAATTATGCCTGCTGTTCGTGACCCCTACGAAATTATTGTTGCTGAAGATAATCATGTTGCTGATCTTGGATGGCGATACCTGATGAAATGCGACAAGCAGCATCTTGATTCCGTATCCATGTTATCGATAACTCATGGCTTACAAGCGTGGTTAGAATCTTTAAATCTATGTTTGGAGGCGAAGGTCGTTCCTACACGACAGTTGCTAGAAACCGACATTCTTTCTTGCTTGCGAAAAAGTATAATTGAGCATTATAGAGATATTAGTTTTTCTGAATCGTATCCTACGATTAGTGAAATTGAGATATTGTTGCGTGAAGCTGCCTCTAAAATTATAGACACGGTTTGATTATAACCATACGAGCAAGTGGATCTTATGGGAGGAATGAGGCGGGGGTAGGGAGAGATGGTTTTTCAGGAGAAGCCATCATGAGCGATTTATCGGCGATAACACCCCAGCGGCAGCGGGAGCAGTGGCTGGCGTTGCTGCGGAGCACGCGACATTATTGCCCAGGGTAAGAGTTCGTGGACGTGGGATAATACGGACCAGGCATGGGAGAAGTCCAGCACCGATCCCACGCAGTACCTACTATACGAAGCGTTGTGAAAAAAATGTGAAAATATAACCCGAAATCTTAATGAGATCCCGTGACACTCAATAACAATGAGTGACATGGAGTGGAAATGTAACTATCTGTAAAATAACTTTTAATGTATCAACTTATTGATTTACAATCACTTAGCGTTATTTATGCAGGAGAATCCCGCCCTCTCCGTTAAAGGAAGGTTCTGCGGATAGGCAGGACCTTTTTTTATGCGCTGTGCATGGAAATACCAAAAGGGATGAGAACACGCCTGCCGCATCAGCGGCAGTAAAGCGGCTTTGACGCCTTATAGGCACCGCGCAGCGAATCCCGCCCTCTCCGTTAACGCAAGGTCCTGCGGATAGGCAGGACCCGCTGTGCTTGGGATTGATTTTTAATCTTTGCTTTCACCGTCGAAAAGCATTTTTCGGCCAAAGTATCGCTGTCGTGTTAGACAAAATCACTATCCGCCCCAACGCCCCGCAGTTGCCGGGATAATTTCGTAAGGCGTTGGAATTGCTCCGCCGTTACATATTCGGGTACGCCGCCGGAATCCATCAGCATGAACCCGCCGTATTTGCGTCCCAAACCGATAACCTTCGTTAAACAAAGCTCCTGTTGCTCAAAAGACAAGTCCCAGAAATTCGTGGGAAGTCCGCCGACGACAACAAAATGCCTGGCGTAACGGGAAAGAATATATTCCAGGTCGAATCCCTCCATGGGGTCAAAGGGATTAATAAAATCAAAGCCGCATTCGACAAAATCATCCAGGACCGGCATAATAGCGCCGTGAGTGTGTAAATGCACGGTTCCGCCAAGGTCGTGAACACAAGCACATAATCGTTTATGCCAGGGTTTGAAAAACCGGCGATACTGCGCCGGCGACATCAACATGCTGTGTTGAGAACCAAGATCGTCACAGAGCGCGATGCCATCGGCGCCATAATGCATGAGCTGCGCCGCCGCTTCGAGATTCCACGTGCCCAGCCTTTCCAGGCAGGCGTCTATCAGTTGAGGATTATCCATCAGTCCCAGCAAGGTATTTTCATAATCCATGAAAAAATAATGCAATCCCGAAAAAAAACCATTCAAAGACGCCACAACATACTCACCGGCCTGTCGAAGATAGGCGGCATCATGAGAAAAACCTTTGTACCGGGCCGGGTCGCTGGCGTCGGGCCAGGATATTTTATCAAGATCGCTTATCGCCGCCACCAGATGGCCGTAGGTATGATAAAAGTGAGGGTGAAATTGAATGCGTGTTTTTACCCCCGTTTCATATTCGGCAATAATACCATTTTCATTCCTTTCGATAACGCGGCAGAAAAATTCTCCCGGTCCGCCATGGCCGAAGGCCTGATTCGCACCCGGCCCCAAACAGGCCAAACACCGGCCGGTATATCGATTGAAGGCCAGCATTTTGTCAAGTTCAACTGCTCCCATCGGCTGGACGGGATATCCATTGCCGACGTCATATAACCACAAAGGATGATAATGATATTCCGGCGGGGTGAGCTTTCTGGCGGTATCTCCATTAAAAAAAGACATCCAGTGCTGAGGCACGGGTACATTCTTATCACCGGCTCGAACGGCCTGTATCCAGTCACGATGCGACAAGATGATGTTTTCCCGCGGACATGTTTTATAGGAGTCAGGATGCGTCAAGGTGATGCCTTCCCGCGGGCATGGTTTACAGGATAAGCAATCGATCAGCACCAGCCCCGTATGATAACCCGGATCGACATCCGGCATCGCGGGGATGATATTTGCCGGCCTGCCTTCTCCGTCCCGGCATGGAATCGCAAACGAATAAACGTGCGGTGACAGGTAATTCAAAAGTGAATTATGACATTCACGTATTGCCTGGTCTAGAAAAATGAGATGTATTTTATCCGATGTTGCAGCGTGTAAAAGATAAGCCGCACGCAACGCTTCCAGCGGCGACCACCAGGGCATCGCGGCATTGATTATTTTACGGCCGCGCAGATCATAGGTTTTACAGATGCCTTTGACCGTTTTCTGGTAGCCATTGAGATAATTTTGTTGGTAAATTTCAAATAACTGAAGTTCTACTTGTCGCAGGGCGTTCGTTTGCTCCTCATGAAGAGGAAACAAACATTTGGCGTGGGATATCAATTTTGCGGCCAGACCGACATACTCCAGCGCGTGGCCGGGATCGGATATGATAGCATTATCAATAGCGGCCGGTTCGCCGGCATCATCAAGATATTCCACGTAATCAAAGGGTTCAAGCTGCGGCCAACGATTATCCAGGTTCACATACGTGTGCAGAATATGTTGAATTAATTGCAGGCCAAGATTCAATGCCCGCGGGGATTGCTCCTGCTGCATCAATAATATCGCCGTCCCGATCTGTAACATGCAGGCGCTAGGTGTTTTATAATGAGCACTCCATTTGGCCGGATTGTGCTTGTCAAACAACAGTTGATCATTAAGGATGCCGCCCTTGAGCGTGTCGCTCAGTAATTCATAACAATACGAGCCTGTTTCCTCCAACAGCGTCCTATCGTTCAAACATGCGGCGGCGGCGTACATCCCCTTGGCCACAAATATATCGGTATAGGTTGTTGGAGCGTCGGCCGTCAGATTCAGCGGATAGGGCGTTCCATCGGCATTTAATCCCAGAGGATGCCCATCGGGAGACATCAAAAAATACAGGTGGCCCTTATTTCTTTCGCGCGTCAGGCGAACGGTATTCAGCAGGGGACGTAAAATTCGCCCAATACGCTGATAAATCTGCGCGGCGTTGGGAATATCGTTGTTATCCCGTAACCATAAAGCATGGCCGGCCAGTGATTCCAGCGCTCGCCCCTGAATCCAGCCATAGACGGCTTTGCGGCCGCGGATCAGGTCGCTGTCGGGATAATTCTCGCCGGTTAAAACATTGAATTTGGTGTCTATCCAGGGATAATCCCGGTTCTGTTCATAACGTTCGATAATGTGTAAAAGATTTTCCCGGATAATATGGCGATAGTCTAAACCCGTATCATCACGTTGACCTTGGGCCATGACGGCAAATGTCGAAGCGGCATGAGGCTTATTTTTTAGGGTATGCGGCATTATGAAAGTATCTTTTAATGTTATACGTTATCCTGACTAGACCGTTTAACCATGGAGGACACAGCAACGTTTTTCTTGCGCAAATGCTGGTTGATGAGCATTAGAATCATACTTGTTAGAATAAATAATCCGGCGGAAATATAGATCAGTTGACGGTACGCCGCGGCATCCGCGGTAAGTGCTGTCGCCAGAATAACAACGCCTATGATAAGGATGCAGATGGTCACGATGTTGAGCATGGTTCCCTTAAATTCCCTGGAAGCGCTAAGGACCGCGGGATTTCCGGAATCGGGTTGTTTGAGTTGTTCAAACAGGTGCGTTACTGTCGGCGATTTGACCGGCCAAAAGAGGCCTGTCATAAACATGGTCAGGGCCGTAACCGCCATATTTGCCAGGACCATCCAGCCTATGCTGGTGCGAAGGATAAACGTCATTATCAAACTGACGCCCAGACCCAGGCAGAATGAAAGTATCGCTCCCCATGACGGCGTTCTTCGGTATAATAAACCCACCAGTAACGGCATGTACAGCGGCGCGCCGGTCATGCCCAGCACGGTCATCAGAAAATGAAAAGCGCCTCCCATAGTCCGAACATTGGCGGCTATCACGAGGCATAATGCCATAATAACCACAATGGAGATACGGCCTATCAATAGCCGGGTTCGCTCCGTACAGCGTAAAAGTTTTTTATTAAAAACATCCTGGATAAGAACCTGAGACATGACATTTAATTCGGAATTAAGGGAGGTTACGGTTGCTCCGAATATGGAGAAGCAGAAAAGACCCAATAAGCCCGCCGGCAAAATCAACTGAGCCAGCCGCACAAAACATTGCTCTGTTTGTTCGACGCCGGTTAAACCGGGAACCAGAATAACCGCAAAAACCGGCGGCAGCAACATGAGAGGAAAGAGAGTATAGTAGGCGACGGCGCCGGTCAGGCTTACTTTTTTAGCATCCGATTCTGTCTCGACGGCTACATAACGCTGTACCAGCGACCAGTAGCCATTCCAGGTAAAGATGCCGACCGCCACCATCATGATAATGAAAAGCATATCGTATTGACCATCAGCGGAATTCAAGGACCAATATCCCTCCGGCAGTTGTTTCATAATCGCCGCCCATCCGCCCGCTTTCAGGTAGGATGCCGCACCCACGATAATTACCAGGATTCCCGTCACTAACGCCTGTATGGCGTCCGTTAATACGACCGCGAAGAATCCGCCGGCGATGGTGTAAAGGATGGTAATAATCGCGGTAATCAGCAAACTGACCGGCAAACCCGTATCGAAAAGAACTTCGATAAGAACCGCCGTAACGTACAGACGGCTGGCATTGTCCAGAATGCGCGTGGGAATACAGGCCCAAACAAAAAATTGCGCCGTTTTCGGACTATAACGCCGGCGAATAAAATCAATGGCCGTAGCGCTGCCGGTGCGATGCCAGCGGCGTGAAAAAATAAAGTAACCGAAAATAAACACCGAACCCAGCAACCCAAAATACAGGAAGCTAATAGGTCCGTAGGTGTAGGTGATGGAGGCATTGGCGATAAAAACCGACGCGGAAAAAGCCGTCATAAAAAAGGACAAACCGCTGATCCACCAGGGCGTTTGCCGGGAAGCGCCGAAGAAATCCTTGGTATTCTTAACGAATTTGATCAGATAAAAGCTGACGCCGGCCAGCAGAAGGCCGTAAACGGCGATAACCGACCAAAAGGTGTACCCGTGATGTAAAACAAGCTCAGACAATACCTTCACCCGGTAAGAATAAAAACACGGTTTTTATTAACCTTTGAGGTTCCGAAAAATGAATAAATTTACCCCGCCCTGTTTTCATCGATTCATGCGCCAGTAACTGTGGGAGGGATAGTTATTCACGCCATCCTCGACATGCCATAATTCTTCATAACTGACGCGCTCCACGTGCCCATCCAGCAGTGTCACGTTGCAGGCGTCGCTGTGGATTTTCGGCCGGCCTAAATTGTAATCTCTTGCCTTCCCATTTAATTCTATCAAAGAATCAAAGATGCCGTCGTCATCCGCGTCCCGCACAAAAGAACAATTGATAGTCGTATCAAAAGGATTATAAACAAAGTAGCGTTTTACATCCATAAACGCCATCAATTCCTGATGAAATCTCAGCTTGTCGGATTTTAACGAGGGCCGTGAAGCTCCACTATACACATGATAATAGAACGGAGCGCTTTTGGCGTCCCAGCAATAATTGGGGCCGATCCATCCGTTCCATTCGTCCGTATCATCGGGATCTGTTTTGCCTGAAGGACATTGTCTAATTTCCAGGAAATAATTATCACTTTGAAAGTTGCTGCCGGTATTTGTTGAAGCATAGCCGGTTTCACTGCCGATATAACCAGCCAGGGCGTCATACCAATATATATTAAAAGCTCCGGCCGGCATATCTTGGTAATAATAAGTGGCAAAAAATGGAATACATCCCTCATTATTTGAAGTATAGGCCAACAAAGCCGTCGCCCATTGCTTGCTTTGCGCCTGACACTTCACGGCCTTGGCATGCTCCCGTGCCCGGTTCAGCGCCGGCAACAAGATAGATACCAGCAGAGCAATAATCGAAACCACTACCAGCAATTCAATAAGCGTGAAACCTTTAGTGTTTTTTGACATAGCCAGGCTTCCTTTCAATACTTTCGGCCATCATCCACTTATAAATGAATAAAAAAGCTATTATTAGCCGTATAATTGCATTATACTGATTATAAATCTCCATACAATGCACAAAACAGTCATATTGTTACACATAATTGTTATATGCAGATAAATCCGTGAAGCACCTGAAAATCTCCAGGCTCCAATTTATCTGCAAAATCCACGCGGAAGCCGGCACAACAAAGACGGGTAACAGGGCATAACCTGTTACCCGTCCTAGTAAATGGCAAACTTCTCCTGTACGCCGCCTAGCGTTTGGCAGGCGGCAAATAATTGTCCTGCGAATACTGGGCCTTTTAATCGCATTCTTGCGATAAGTCCGGCGATATGGCGATTAGCGATGACGACGCAGTAAACCTAAACCGCCCAGACTCAGCAGAATCAATGTCGCCGGTTCGGGCACACTTGATTCAATCCGGAAATTATCGAACCTGTTACTGTCGTTCTCATTACGCAGGTAGAATCCCGCATAAGCAATATCCGGCGTCCAGTCGGCAATCATGGAGAGAACATCAACATTGGTGAAGAGCGGATTACCGTTAATAGTGGCGTTCAGTATGCCCGTGGTGGTGTCATACGTCATGGCCATCGGCTGCCACGCCGCATCAAGGTTGTCGAAGATGGATTGTTCCAAAACATACGAATAAACTATCTCGGTATCACTTTTCCGGCATATTAATTCAGCGTTATAATTAGGGGTGCCGGCTATCTCCTTGTTGTATATGCGTACGGCTAAGGTGCAGGCTGATATTTTTACAATAGCAGTGCCGCCGCTGACATCCGTGCCGCTGGGAAATAGAGCCAGCGCGGCTTGCTGATTCTGGGCGGTAGAGTAAGCATTTAGGTAAAAATCGCCGCTGACGGTTATGATTTCGCCGGCCGGAGCAGGTACATAATCCACCATCGCCACCCATATGGTAGTGGATCCAGAAGCACGACGAATATTAT
>CAZOCV010000131.1:4148-10262 GCA_964578395.1 uncultured Pirellulales bacterium | reverse complement strand
GCGGTGTTTCACAAGGCCCAGGACTATCGGCGGTTTACGGAGATGATGGGCGAGGCGTGCGAACGGCTGGCGTTGCGAGTGACGGGGTGGTGTCTGATGCCCAACCATTTCCATCTGCTGCTTTGGCCATACGAGGATGGCGATCTGAGCCGGTGGATGCAATGGCTGATGACGTGCCATGTGCGGCGGTATCATCAGTGCTACCATAGCAGCGGCCATGTGTGGCAGGGGCGGTTTAAGGCGTTTGCGATCCAGGAGGATGGGCATTATCTGACGGTGCTGCGCTATGTGGAGCGGAATCCGCTGCGGGCGAAGCTGGTCCAAAAGGCCCAGGAGTGGCGCTGGTCGAGTTTGCGGGCGTTGAAGGAACCGGCGGAATTTCCTTTTCTCTGTGAGGGTCCGGTCCAGCGGCCGACAAACTGGCTGTCGTTGGTAAATCGCCCCCAGCCTCAGGACCAACTGCAATCCTTACGTAATTGCATCCAGCGCGGCGCTCCCTGGGGCGATCCAGCCTGGATCAAACGAACCGCCGCACAACTGGGCATGAGCAGCGCCATCAACCCTCGCGGAAGGCCTCGAAAGGAGATGATAATGTAGAATGTCCACTTTTATTTCCCAGAATAGGGTTAGAAGTTTTTCATAAATTGTAACTAATGTACACAGCCGAATTTACTACTTATTATACGATATCATTCAGCCAGTGTAGAGGTTTTGTATTATTATTGCTAACTACGATCAGCTTTTGTGCAGCTATGGCAACAGGGGTGATATTGGTAAGAAAAAAACGTACAATCAAAAATATATTGTTCCTTTCAGTAAGCCTGATTGCGGTTATTATTTCTTTTGTGTTTTTTTTACATAATTATTCCATAACAAAAGAATCTATAAATAACTATTTAGATAAGAATTATGAAATACTTGAAGGAAAAGTAATAGTAGAGCATTTACAGCCTAAGACAGGCCATGCACCAGGTGATAAATTATTGATTGATGGCCGAGAAATCGAAATTAACTATTTCAGTACTACTCCTGGATATCATAAGACTGTAGCACATGGAGGCGTTTTGAGAGAAGGAGTATATGCCAGAATATTTATCAACAAAAATACTATTCTTCGTGTTGATATAAAGTAGGTAAAGGTGTCAGAGGGAAAAAGGGGACATTCTACTTTTTACTATCTTGCTCTTTGACAATTACATATCAGAAATGATAATTTGGCCATACAAAAAAGCGGGTTACAAGCGGTCGGTGTTGAAAATATCTCCACCGTTCAGGGTGAACGAAACAGGGTCGGGCACTCATTTGAACCGGCAATTCCGATTCTGGAATAACTCGGTTCGGGTGGAGTTTAACAAGACGTGGAGGGGAAACAAGCATCATCCGTCCGGAGACAAGAAAGACCGGGCGGAAGGATACTCACAGCGGGGCCGGAGATAAGGATAACCGACCGGGAGGATGCCGTCAGGCGAGGGGTCCTATAAGGCTTATTCAGGCCGAACCAGGGCGATGGATTATCAGAACATAGGCCATGTTTTCTAAAAAACATGGGCGACCTTTTGCGTTTAAGGATGGCCGACGAGGGTGATGCGGTTTTTGCCGGCGCGTTTGGCCTGAAGCAGGGCGTCGTCGGCGCGGGCCAGCAGGCTTTCAAGCGTATCGCCATCCCAGGGGAATCCGGCCAGACCGCCGCTGATGGTCAATATCCCGCGGGCTTCCGACCCCAGCGACGGGAACTCACGGGTGCGCATCAAGCGGCGAAAACGATTGGCCATAAACATCACCATTTCCGGGTGGCTCGGCGCGGCGCCATGTCGGTCAACGGATGGCGCGGTCGGCTCCTGGGAATGGCCCGAAGCCGTTGTATCGTAACGCTCGCGCGGCAGGCCGGTATCCCAGAAAAGCACCGCGAATTCATCTCCGCCGATGCGGGCGACGACATCATGGGCGCGGCAGCAGCCTTTCATCAGGCGGGCGGCCTCCCGCAGAATTTCATCGCCGGCCCCATGGCCGTAGGTGTCGTTGAAATGTTTGAATCCGTCGATATCAAAAACCAGCAGGGTGGCTTCGGTGCGTTCTTTCTGGCTCAGCTTTAATACCTGGCGGGTAAAATGTTCGAAATAGCGCCGATTATACGCGCCGGTTAATTCGTCGATGGTCGCCAGTTGCTTGAGCCGTTCATCGCGCCGCGCCAGCCCCAGAAGCGTGCCCAAACATCGGGCCACTTCCTGAAACAATACGCCATCGGCGCATCCCGGCGTCACCTGCATTACGCCCTCGCGCTGACGAATACCGGGCAAATCAATACATTGCGTATTTTCCGGCGCCGGCGATTCGGCCATATCTTCTTCCAGAATAATTTTTACCTGAGAGACGCCCAGCATAACGGGCAGTATCACCTGCGCCTGCTGCACCAGCGCCGCCCGCCCCAGAGGCACGCTTTGAGCCAAACCATAAAATAACTGCATGAACGGCCCGATGTCCGGCGCCGGAGCAATATCCTCCTTGAAAAAGTTTCTGTCTCGCCGCGGCAGGGACCGCCGGGGTAATTCGCCATCAAGCCGGCGGCGCAGCTCGCCGGGCGGGACAGGCCAAACCAGAAAATCCTCCGCGCCGCCGGCGAGAGCGGCATGCGCGTAGCCCTCGACATACGCTTCACCAAAAAGCAAAATGCGAACGTTAGGATGCACCTGCCGCAAGGCGTGAACCGCCTGAGCGGTTTTATTATTCAGGCGTTCGACGTTGAGCAAAACCACATCGGCAGGCTCATCGGCCAAACGAGCAATACCGGACATCACGTTCGCTTCGGCGATAACGGTTCGTTCCGGTATTTTCGCTGAAAGCAGCGAAGCCATCCGGCCGTCGTCACCGAGCAGCAGCAGGTGTTGTTGTGCAGAAGTTGTCGCAGGCGCTTCGGTCATGGTTGCTGAGAATTCGTGTTTTGAGGGCCTAATAACGTATTCAATTCATCCTGACTTAGCGAATTATCCGTCGGTCCGGCGGGTGTCGAAGCCGCCGGCGGCGTTGCCGGAGAAGAGGCTGCATTATCCGGCGGGACGGGCCGGACGCGCATTGGTCGATAACGGCGGGCCAGTTCCTGAAGCAGCGAAAGACTTTTCATGGCGGGATCATGGTTTTGATTGCCATTATCACCGGGTGCTTTGCGGCGGAGCTTTGCCAGCGAGTCTTTTACGGAATCCTCCACCACTTCCGCGGCGGCCATATCTTTTTCGGAGTTTTTTTCCATCATCAGCCGCACCCCTTCCAGGCCGGGACCGGCCGGTTTGGCCGGCGCGGGAGCGGCGCGTGCGGGAATCGGCTGCAAAGACGGTGTTGCCGCCTTCGCTGCCGGCGGAGAAATTGGCTCAGGGACAACCGGTTCCGCCGGTATGGTCGGAAGGGTTTTATCCTGCGGAGAAGCAACAACCTCTTGAGGTTTTTCGACAGGTTTTGTCGGCCGCCATAAAGGTAATTGTATATCCGCCAAATCGGTTACGGCCTGATGTGCACCAAGGCTTATTACCTTATCGCGTTTTTGGCTCCGGCCCGTCGGCAGCCAGGCAATGGTTTGGACATTTTCACGTGCCGCCAAAACGGAAAAAACGGTTATCTCGTCCCGGTCAAGCTGGTCCGCCTCAAAAATAGCCAGTACTCGGCCGCCGCGGCGCAGCCGCAGCAATACCTCCGCCAGGCCGCTGAAGGCATCCCGGCGAATGCAATGAAACGTCAGCCCGCGTGACGCCAAAGCCCTCTCCAAAACCTTCTGGCGAGACGCAGACACGACAGTAACTATGCTAACTTCTTTCATATCAATACGTTACGAGTTATGCCGACAGCATTGCCTATTACCAGAACCTTATTTTACCACAAATTATGCCTTTGAAACCCGGAAAAAGCATAAAAAACACACAATATACTATATTGTAAGAGGTTACACCGGTTTATTCGCTCCGGCTTACCTAGATTACTACGAAATGTGGACCGATTCTTCTGCCAAACCCGTAATGTAGGATTTGGGATTTAACATTTTCTGTGCAATTCGCTATGCTGGCGAAAAAGTAGAAAAAAACTCGAAAACCGGGAGTATTTCATGGCCACAGATAGAATCAATATCGCCGACATACAGCCGAACCAGCTTATCGAGCAGGTATTTATGATTTCCCAGCCGCAGCTTCGTCCCAATCGCAACGGCACAAGCATGTATATCGCGGCTTTTTTATCAGATAAAACCGGCCGGCTTAACGGCCGGATGTGGCAGGCGACCGAAACCCTTTTCAAGGCTTTACCGGAAGAAGGTTTTGTCTGGGTGAAGGGCCGCAGCGAATTGTATCAGGATGCGCTGCAACTGGTTATCGACGCGATTAAACCTATCGACATCGAGAAGATAAACCCGGCCGACTTTATGCCGACCACCCAAAAAGATATCGAAGTCATGTTCACACAAGTAGTTAAGATTCTTGGCGCGATAAAAAATGCACATTTGGCCCGGCTGATGCAGGCGTTTCTGGCCGATATAGAGCTTATGAATAAATTTAAATCCGCCCCGGCGGCAAAGCTGCTGCATCATGCGTATGTCGGCGGCCTGCTGGAGCATACGCTTAGCGTGCTGGAATTAGCACAACGAGTGCTGCCGCATTATCCGCAACTGGATGCCGATCTGGTTTTGGCGGGGGTGTTTTTGCATGATATCGGCAAGACCACCGAACTGCGTTATGACATTAGCTTTGATTACAGCGATGAAGGTCATCTTATCGGCCATCTGGTTAAGGGGGCGCTGTTGGTGGAAGATAAAGTCAACGAACTGAATCGCAGCGGCAAGGAGCCATTTCCCCAGTTGTTACTCCAGTGTTTGCAACATCTTATCGTCGCTCATCACGGGACGCGGGAGTTTGGCTGCCCGGTAACGCCTTCGATGCCGGAAGCGTTTCTGGTGCATTATCTGGACAATATTGATTCCAAAGTGGCGCTGACCTTCAGCGAAATTGATAAGGATAATAAAACCACCACCCGCTGGACGACTTACGTTAAAGCTTTGGATGCTCCGGTCTTTAAGCTCCGACCGCAAGAAATTGATTAATACGTTTTTTTCAAAATCGAATTTGTACGCAACCTGTGACCAGTGTTTTCCTGGATTCCCGCCTTCGCGGGAGTGACATAACCCTACGCTTGGGTTAATTCTTTCATAATCGCCACGCTGCGGCTGGCGCCGAGGCGATGAGCGCCGGCGGCGATCATGCGGCGGCAATCATCCAGCGTACGCAAACCCCCGGCGGCCTTGATGCGGCAGTTGCCGCGATGGGTGCTGAGTAATTGCACATCCGCTACGGTTGCTCCGCCTGCGGGGTGCAGGCCGGTACTGGTTTTGATAAAATCCACGCCCAGGTTGCTGAGCAGGCGACAGAGGTCGATTTTCGTCTGCTGCGGCAGTGCGGCCGTTTCCAAAATAACCTTGAGTAAAACCGGCGTTTCGCCCCGCCGGCATACCTTCAGCACCGCTTCGATATCGCGGGCCAGAAAGGTGAAATCCCCCGCCAGTGCTGCGGGCAGATTAATAACCATATCGAGTTCATCGGCGCCATCATCACAGGCGCAGACCGCCTCGGCCGCCTTGATGGGCGTGGGGACGCACCCCAGCGGAAATCCAACGACACTGCATACCTTGCTGTCCGTCCGCGATAGTAAATCCGCTGCGCGTGTCACAAAACAGCCGTTCACACACACCGACACGAATTTGTATTCCATGGCCTCTTCGCATAAACGGACAATATCCCTATCCGTTATGTCATTGCGCAGCAGGGTATGGTCGATCATGCCGGCCAGTTTCGCCGGGGTTAACGTATCCATAAAGACGTCCTCTTACAGCGTGCTTTTGCCGTTTTTATAGCGATCCGCGAAATAGGCCAGAGCTTCGTCCAGGGCGGCGAACACGCGCGTGGCGGTTTCGGTGATAAACGGCGAGGGCGCAGCGCGGCTGGGCCAGATGACAAAAACTTCCTTGGTGGCTTCGTGGGCGTGCTGAAGCTCGCGCTCGACGCCGCTGGACAGGCCCGGCTTGCCGTCGGGCAGTTCGGGGATATAGCTGATAATCATATCGGCCTGATCGATGAGCTGAAAATC
>CAZOCV010000131.1:0-4048 GCA_964578395.1 uncultured Pirellulales bacterium | reverse complement strand
TGGTCGAAATCAAAAGCGGGGAACAGACCATGCCGCCAGCGGAACGTGGCGTGAGTGTTGACGATGACGTGTTCCGTGCGGCCGGTAAGTTCGAAAATATCCTTGAACACACTCCGCCGCAACAGATGCAGCCGCGACAGGGGCAAATCCAGGATGCGTCCGGGGGCCACATCAGGCGCTTCGGCATACATCCGTCGGCCGACGTGACACACCTCAACGGAAGCGCCGTCGCCGCCGGCCAGATTCACGACATCTTCCAGATAAGCGCCTTTATCAAGTCCGACGGTTCCCGTTACAATAACTTTCATGGCGGCATTCTGGCGGATTATCGTGCCATTTTCCAGTCAAAACGTCCGATAAATATCTTATTATAAGGGTGAATTGACCAACCGCTATGGAGTTTCGTATAATGGGGGATATGGCCACCAACGAAATACAGCCAAACGGCGAGGATAACGCCCCGCTAAAAACCAATATCGACGATCTGCTGCCCGGCGATTTGCTCCATGCCGAGGAGCGGGTCATCTTCGCCCGCAAGCCGTCGTTATGGACCATCGCGTTTCTCAGCGGCAGGGTGGTGGCGGTTTGCGTCATCCTGACGCTGCTGACGCTGTGGCTGACGCCGATATGGGGGCTGGGACGGCTGGGCGGTTATATTATTGAAGCTTGTGCGGTGGTAGCGCTGGGGCGGGTGGGCTATGCCGTTCTGCAATGGCTTAGCCGTATTTATGTGCTGACCGACCAGCGGGTTATTCGGGTGCGCGGCGTATTCACCATCGACATTTTTCAATGCACCCTGCGGCATTTACAAAATACGTTTCTGGTCATGACCCTCCCGCAACGACTGTTGAAACTGGGCAATATCGCCTTCACCACGGCGGGAGATGGCGGTGTGCAAGCCGTCTGGCGGCATCTGAGCCACCCCCTCCAAGCCCATCATGAACTGATTCGGGCGATTAATAATGCCAGTAATGCCCCCTCACCCGACGGCCGGCCTCACGAAGAGGGGGAAGGATTATAAGGTTCATGGGCCAGACGGTTATGCCGGACCAGCGCCAGAGCGGTGATGATTCCCGTCGCGATTCCGGTAACGGCGCCCAGGACCGTTATAAAACTGAATCGCCCGCCCCAGGCGATGGTAATAACTTCATCGAGTACTATATAAGCCGCCAGCGCCAGTAAGGTTATCGTGATGATGCGGGGGCTAAAGCAAAATTGATGACGGCATAAGCTGCGCCAAAACAGCAGCGTCAAGGCCAGATAGGCGATGGTGTAAAACAAGGCGCGGTATTCCAGCCAGGGGCCGCTGACAAGTTCCTGTCCGCTCCATTGTCCGCGATGTCGGAGGATAAAAAACGCTGCCCCAACCACAATTAACCAATAGAACGTCCTGCGAAAAAGATACAGCATGATCACGGCCGAAACGATACCAATGATATCGGCAAACCAGTCATGCCATCCGGCCGACCGATGCACCAACTCCTGGGATAATTCATCCATGACGGCGTAACCCGCCAGGATGAGCAAATCGTAATAGACCTGCCGCCGGCGAAAATCGGGGCGTTTTCGGCCATGAACCGCCAGCCAATACAGCAGCGTCAGCAGCCAAAAGGATAAACCGTGGAGAAACAGGTCGGTGGTGTGAATATGGACATCGGCAAGATTTAGATTGGGGATATGGGTGGCGACAAATAAAGCCGTCCAATAGATCGCCAGCAGCAGCCAGATCCGTAGCGACGGCCGCCACTTCATGGAGTCGGTTCTCCGGCGTCGGCGGCATTTTCCGATGCTTTTGCGGATGGTATCGTGGCGGACGTAATGGCATTCAGCGCAGGAGAAATGTCTTCATCGTTATCCGAGGCATGGTCTGCCGCGGGGATGGCCGCCGCACGTTGTGTCGCTGGCGAAGGCGGCGCTTTACCGGGAGTCATTGCCTGAACTTCTTGCGCTAAAGCTCGGTAATCTTCGGCACCGTTGCAGTCTGGCTCATATTCAAAAATGGTCTGCCCATAACTGGGGGATTCCGCGAGTTTGACGTTGCGTCGAATTCGCGTGGAAAATATATGAACATATTGCCAGGGGCACGGCTGATCGCGGTGCTGTTGGAAAAAAGTTTCGATATCGGCGACAATTTCACCGGATAACGTCACGCGGGTATCGTGCATGCAAAATAGCAATCCGCTGACCAACAATTGCGGATTAATTCTTTTTTGCACCAGCAAAACGGCTTCGAGAAGCTGGCTTAAGCCTTGCAGACTGAGAAAATGAGCCTGCAAAGCGATAAAAATCTCCCTGGCGGAGCCTAAAGCGTTGAGGGTCAGCAGCCCCAGTGAAGGCGGACAATCGATAAAAATATAGTCAAATCGGTGTGAACAATGGTCGATGGCGTCCCGCAAAAGGGTTTCCCGGCCGACAATACTGACCAATTCCTGTTCCGCGGCGGCCAGATCCATGCTGGCCGGCAGCATCCACAGGTGCGGCCTGACCTGGCTGGCCGCCTGAATGAGCGGCATATTTTCCGTAAGGACTTCATAACTGGAATGGGGCACCGAACGGGGGTCCAGACCCAGGAAACTCGTCAGGTGCGCCTGGGGATCGACGTCGATGAGCAGCACTTCCCGGCCGGCCAGTGCTAATGCCGCCGCCAGATTTGCCGTGGTGGTGGTCTTGCCCACACCGCCTTTCTGATTGGCAATCGCGATAACTCTCATTTCCAGTAATTATAACCAGTTACGCGCCATACGCCAAAAAAAAATGGAAGATCCTGCCGTGGCGTTAGGACCTTCCATTGCACAAGCAAAACCACTTGTATTTTTCTGTGGCGGCTTGTTTTTCGTCGAATGTTATTTCGACGGACGTCCCGAAGGTTTTTTTTCTCTGTAGCGAACCATGGGGACGCCGACAGCAGCTTATTGCTGCCGACTACCTTACTTCTTGGCCTTTTTGGCTTTCTTGGTAGCTTTTTTCTTCGGGGCTTTTTTCGCTACTTTTTTCTTCGCTGCTTTTTTCTTCTTTGCCATGTGTATATCACCTCCTTTCCGAGAGTAATCATACAAGCAATAAAATTACATTGTCAAAAAAATTTTTACTATTTTAACAAATACACACTTGAAAAACGCTGTTGGCCTGTTCTTTCTTCTTATTTCATCCAACTTGTTTCTCAGTATCGACATTTAAAAGCCGTTAACTTCATTATTATATAAGGTTTTAGGTAGAAAAAGGTCCGAATAAAGAAATTTTTTGCTGATTTAGCTAAAAAAATGGCGGGAGTGTTACAAAACAAACAGTTATTAACAGGTAAACTGATAAAAACAGACCTTCGGCGGGGTAAACGAAATGAAAATTAATCGTTTTGAGGTGATTCAGCGGCTTGCCAGAGCGATTAATGCCGCTTGTAAGGATACATTATCGTCGCGAATCAAGTCGGTAACACAAAGCGGCGTCTTCGCATCGGCATCGACATTTTGTATTTTGATGTCCGGGGTCAGGCCGATCTGGTTGAAGTCTTCGTTGCCGGGCGGAAGATAACCGGCCGTCGTGATACAAATGCCGGTAGCGTTGTTGGTCATAGGAAAAATGGTCTGGATGCGCGCTTTTCCGAAGGTTTTGTCGCCGATGACCACGGCGCGGCCATTATCACGCAGGGCGGCGGCGAAAATCTCGGCGGCGCTGGCCGTATTTTCATCCACCAGCAGAACTAAAGGGATATCGGACGCTTTACCGGACCCGCCCGCGACATAACGGGTGCGTTCCGTGCCGCTGATGACGGTGACAATCGTACCGGCATCAAGAAACAGGCGGGCCGATTCAATGGCGGCATTCATGACCCCGCCGCCATTGCTGCGCAGGTCGATAATTAATCCCTTAATGCCGCGCTGAGTCAGGTCGTCAAGGCTGCGGCGTAATTCCATCGCCGTATCACAGTCAAAACCGGAAATCCGCAGAAAACCCGTCTTTTGTTCCACATTGAAGGTCTGGACGTTGCGCACGCAGGGCGCACTGAGCAATTCCGATCGCACCTTAACAGCATATTCCTGTTCACCGCGCC
>CAZOCV010000130.1:0-10295 GCA_964578395.1 uncultured Pirellulales bacterium | reverse complement strand
GCTATATCAACAACTGTTATACCGCTGGTTCAGTAAATGGAAATGGGAATGGGCCTCACAATCTTGGTGGCATGTGCGGATGGAACTCAGGTTATATCACTAATTGCTCTTCGGCCGTATCTGTCACTGGTGGAAGTTCTTCTCGCGAACTTGGTGGCTTGTGTGGATTTAATGCTGGCGAAATCAATACTTGCTTTTCAACCGGCTCGATTATTAATGGTGTTAATTCTATGAATCTCGGCGGTCTGTGTGGTAAAAACAGTTATGGTGATATAATTAGCTGCTATTCTACGGGCAAAGTCTCTGGAGGAGAAAATTCTGACATTCTCGGCGGATTATGTGGCTATAATGAAGCTGGCGTCATCATCAACAGTTATGCTTCCGGCGATGTTGTTGGGGGGGGGGATGATTCTTACGATTTCGGCGGATTGTGCGGTTATAATGGATCTGGTATTATTAACAATTGTTATGCCACCGGTTCAGTTTCCGGTATATCGAGTTCTTCATATATCGGGGGATTGTGTGGATATAACAACTCCGGCAGTATCAACAATTGCTTCTGGGATATTCAGACATCTGGGGTTACAACTAGCTCTGGCGGGACGGGTAAAACCACGGCCGAAATGCAAACGATGAGTACGTTTACTGATTCAGGATGGGATTTCAGCGAGGTTGACGGTGATCCGGCGGATTGGTGGATGCTCGATTATCCAAAACTTATCTGGCAAAACCATATCACGTTCAGCGAACTACCAGTCCTATCGCTGTCTCCGGGGACTGCCGGATACCTTCAATTTGAAATATTCAGCCTTAAGGAAGAAATCCTGAATTGGACCATAAGCGGCCATGAAAACTGTGCCTGGATAACGAGTGTTCTTCCTATGAATGGTATTTCCATCGGCCCCTTGGATACAACGACGGTCGCTATTTATATTGACGCGGCAAGCCTGACAACAGGTATTTATACGAGTGACTTGGTGTTAACTGATGATTATGGTTCTGTTCCAATTCCTCTGATTCTAATCGTCTCCCCTCTCGACGGCACAGGTACCGAAGCCGCTCCATTCCTGATCCAGAGTTTTGCCGATTTTCAGGTGTTCGCCGATCCCGGCAACTATGCCATTTACTGGGCTGACGGTGTGCATACACGCCTGGAAGTCAACTTGGATCTTGATTCTGCGCTGCCTGGCCGGCAGGTTTATACATATGCCCCTATTGCACCGGATACGGATAATGCTACGGCATGGTATCAGGGGAATTCGTATAAAGGTGTTTTTGATGGTAATGGCTACAGAATTGTGAACTTAACTATTGATACAGCAGGCATCGGAAAAGATTATCTTGGTCTTTTTGGTTTTCTTGAGAATACTGCGACGGTGGAAAACCTTGGAATAGAGGGTGTGACCATTACCTGTGGAGATGGATCAGACCTGCTGGCCGGTTTGTGCGGCGTGAATTATGGTTCTATTATTTCCTGTTGCGTTAATGGTAGCATTACGAGCGGTTCGAATTCCACGCGAATCGGCGGCTTGAGCGGCGTCTCTCATGAACAAAGCAAAATTGCATATTGTTATACCAATATTGATCTGACAAGTGACGATACAACCCAATATCTTGGTGGCTTATGTGGTAAGGCGTATCACGCGGAGATATTGAACAGTTATGCCGCAGGTACAGTTTTCGCTGGTATAGGATCAAGCTATGTGGGAGGCTTTTGCGGCCAATACGATAGCGGCAATATCGCCGGCAATTTCTGGGATACAACTTCGTCTGGTATGGTTGATCCGGAAGCCGGGCAACCCGATACGGATGGTTTGATTGGCAAGACCACCGCCGAGATGCAGCAGATGAGCACGTTTGCCGGCAATCCTGCCAACTGGGATTTTGTTGATGAAACAATTAATGGTGTCGAGGATCACTGGCGGATGTGTGTCGATGGCGTGGACTATCCGCGGTTGCGCTGGGAATTTACGACAGGTGATTTGTCCTGTCCGGATGGTGTGGACTTGGTAGATGTGGCGGTTATGGCCGCGAACTGGCTGGAAAGTGATTGCATAACTAATCCTGCCGCCTGCGGCTATGCCGACCTTGATGGTCTGGGTACAGTGGATATTGCCGATTTGGCTATTATGGCCGAGCACTGGCTGGAGGGGATATAAGAGGCTTTAACAAAAATACTTGACTAGTCACACTGAGCGCAGCGATGGGCCGCTCTTGATGAGGTCAAAGAGATACTACATGACCGGGTCGGCTTCGAGGTTGTAGTATTTCATTTTTTTGTAGAGGGTGGTGCGGTTGATGCCGAGGGCTTCGGCGGTTTCCTGGCGGTTCCAGTTGTGGCGGCGGAGGCTCATTTCGATAATGCGTTTTTCCGGACCCTCCAGGGCTTCATGCAGGGTCATGGGTTTGTAGGTTTGCGTGTCGGTCTTTTGAGCCTGTTCCAGGACGATAGGCGGCAGGTCTTCTGTGCCGATCATGCTGTTTTTGCTGAGCACGACGGCGCGTTCCACCACGTTTTCCAGTTCGCGGACGTTGCCCGGCCAGGGGTATTGCTCCATCAGCCGCAGGGTGTCTTCGGTAAAGCCGGTTTTTTGCTTGTTATGGGTGCGGCACATGGCTTGAAGAAATTTTTCCGCCAGCAGCGGAACATCGGTGGTGCGATCCCGCAGAGGAGGCAGCTCAATGTTGACCACGTTAATGCGATAATACAAATCTTCGCGGAAGCGGCCGGCTTTGACTTCCTCCCGCAGGTCACGGTTGGAGGCGAGAATCACCCGCACGTCAACCGTTTTGGTTTCCAGGCTGCCGACCGGCTCGAATTGCCGTTCCTGCAGGACGCGCAGCAGCTTGACCTGGAATCCGGGTGTGGCGGAGTTGATTTCGTCGAGGAAAATCGTCCCGCCGTCGGCGGCCAGAAATTTTCCCTGTTTATCGCTGACGGCCCCGGTGAAGGAGCCTTTGACGTGGCCGAAAAGTTCGCTTTCCAGCAGCGTTTCCGGCAGTGCCCCGCAACTGACTTCGACATAGGATTTGTCCCGGCGCTCACTGCGATGGTGAATGGCCCGTGCGATGAGGCTTTTGCCGGTGCCGCTTTCCCCGGAAATCATCACGGTCGCCTTGCTGTCGGCGACGGCTTCGATGAGGTCGAACACCTTGAGCATTTTGTAATCGTGACCGACGATGTTGCCTAGGCCGAAACGCTCCTTGAGCTGATTTTTCAGATTGCGGTTTTCCTGAATAAGCGACTGCTGGTCCATCGCCCGTTTGACAATCATGCGGATTTCATCATCCACGATGGGCTTGGTGAGATAATCATAGGCGCCCATTTTAATGGCTTCGACGGCGCTTTCAATGGTTCCGTAGCCGGTTATAACGATGGTCACGATGTCGGGAAAATTTTTCCGAATGACGCGCAGCAGATCGAAGCCGTTGCCTTCGGGCATGTTCACGTCGGAAATGACCAGATTGTAATTTTGCCGGCCCAGTTCATCCAGGGCCTGATTCAGCCCGGAAGCGCCTTTGCATTGATACCCTTCCAGACGCAGAAATTCTGAGAGGGAATCCCGGATAATCGGATCATCATCCACAACGAGAATACGCAATGAGGTCATGTTATTTCCTTTTTATTCCTGTCCTCGGCTGGTTCGCTCCAGGGGAATCATAACGCGAAAAACGGCGCCTCCCTGAGAGCGATTATCCGCCGTGATTTTTCCGCCGTAGCGCTCCACGATGTCCTTGCAGATGGCCAATCCCAGGCCGGTGCCCTTGCCGGTAGGTTTGGTGGTGAAAAAAGCGTCGAAAAGTTTTTCCCGTACTTCCGGGTTGAGGCCCGTACCCGAATCGGCGAACTCCATAGCCACGTGATGGTCATCGCAGCGGGTGGCTATTTCGAGCCGGCCGCCGCCAGGCATGGCGTCGCAGGCATTTTTAATCAGATTGCAGAATACCTGAAAGAGGTTGCCGCTGCGGATATTGGGCATATCTTTGCCGTAGTCTCGCTGCACCTCCACGCCCGCTTTATCGGACTGGCTTTGCATGGCTTTTACGGCGTCTTCGACGATTTTGTTGATATCGGCTTCTTCAAAAGCGGAGTACGTGCTGCGGGAAAATTCCAGCAATTCGCTGATAATCTGAACCATACGCATCAGGCCTTTGCGGGACTCCTGCAGGTATTTGCCGATATTTTCGACGTTTTCCTGTTCCACCAGCCGCAGGGAAAGATTGATATAGCGCAAGATGCCGTCCAGGGGATTATTCAATTCGTGTGCCACGCGCGCCGCGAGTTTGCCGACAGCCGCCAGCCGTTCCGCTGTGGCCAAATCGTTTTCCATCGACACCTTGGAGGTTACGTCTTCCAGGAGCAGCAATCCGCCGCTTAAATTTTTATTAATTTCGTCCCGTAAAGGAGTGCAGATGATATGCAGAACCAGACTTCGGCCGTGACAATTGGCCGAAACGTTTTCAAAAACGCTGGGTTTTGTCTGAGCGAGAGCCAATTCCAGCCGCTGACGCCAATTTCCAGCCCCATCCGGCACCGAAATTGATTCCAGGGCCTTTTCCAGATTGTTGCCCGGAAGCAACATTCTTTCCGCGGAGGGATTTGAATCTCGGATATGTAAATCAACATCAAACGCCACCACGCCCAACGGCAGTTGCTCAATAAGGTATTGCGCCATCCTGCCGAATCGCAGTTTGTCGGCCAAACCAGAAGCTTCAGAATTTTCAGAAGAATCAGGAGGTATGGGCATAATTTATAACTACTTTATTAACAAGGTATTATGTAAATATGGCCGCCGGGCGATAGTTGGCTGTAAGAAACGTTCATATTATTAAACATGTACAATTTATTATCTGATATGTCAAGCGAGAGGTTGATTAATTTCAACTCTATTTGTGAGAAAAACCCACAATGTAATTGATTAAAAGGTAAAAAGATTCGTAATGTATTGCAAATAAAGGAATAATGGCTATTTTGGCCGTGTTGTGCAAACACAACTTTAACGCATTCAACTGAATTCAGTATCTTTTTGCATATCCCGGATACACTGATTATTATGGGAAAAATGAAAGTTGTAATTTTGAGCATCGGTGATGAGCTGATTTTAGGCCAGACCGTGGACACAAACGCCGCCTGGTTAAGCCGGCGGTGCGGTGCGTTGGGAGCCGAGGTAATCGAGCATATCACTGTAGGCGATTCGGTGGACCAGATTGCGGCCGTATTGTCTGGCGCAGTGGAGAAATGTGATGTCATTCTTGCTACCGGCGGATTGGGTCCGACCGATGACGATTTGACGCGAAAAGCTCTGGCCCAGGTGTTGGGTGTTGATTTGGTGTTCAATAAGGCCGCAATGGACAAAATTCAGGCCTTTTACGATTTTCTAAAACGGCCCATGCCGCAAGCAAATCGCATCCAGGCGATGATACCGGCCGGTTGTGAAGTTTTGGATAATACCTGCGGAACCGCGCCGGGCATAGCGGCACGGATCGGCCGGACGCAGGCGTTTTTTATGCCCGGTGTCCCCAAAGAAATGTTTGCGATGTTCGCCGGCGGTATCGAAGGGCGATTGCGACAAGCGGGCGGGGGGGTGTTAATTACTCGAATTATACACACTTGCGGAGCCGGAGAATCGAATATTGCGGAAATGATGGGGGATATGATGACTCGCGGCCGAAATCCGCTGGTGGATTGCACCGCCCATCTAGGATTAGTCAGTTTGCGAATAAATGCACGTGCGTCGACCGAAGCCCTGGCGCGTGAAATGATTGCCCCGGTGGAGGTGGACCTGCGCAAATGCCTGGGGAGGCTCATCTTCGGCGTGGACGAACAAACTCTTGCCGAGGTGGTGGCAGAGCGACTGAAAGAAAAAAAAGCAACTTTGGCGACGGCGGAATCCTGTACGGGCGGCTGGATTGCCAAAGAACTAACCGATATTGCCGGGGTGAGCGCTGTATATCTTGGCGGCTGGGTAGTTTACAGCAATCAGGCAAAAATGCGGGACCTGGGTGTTGATGCGGCCACACTGGACCGGGAAGGGGCCGTCAGCGAAGCGGTTGCCGGACAATTGGCCGAGAAAGCTTGCAAACGGGCCGGCACTGATTATGCTATAGGGGTCAGCGGCATCGCCGGACCTGCGGGCGGAACAGAGCAAAAGCCTGTCGGATTGGTTTACATCGCCATTGCCGGCGGTGGCGGCACGCAGGTCGAGCGATTTATTTTTCCCGGCGACCGCGATGGCATTCGCCGGCGCAGCGTCAATTATGCCTTGAATTTATTGCGTTTACGATTATTAAAATAAAGTGTAACTGGTTTTCAATGTAACTTTTTAGGAGACAAAACAATGAAAACTCGCGTATGGAGCATGTTGTTGGTAGCGGCGATGGTTTTGATGGCGGCAACGTTGGGATGCAAAAAGGGTACGAAGCCCGCTGCCCCCGATACGAAAACACCGCCTGCCCAGGGAGTAGGCGAGATGATCGATAAGACCAAGGAAGGCGTTCAGGAAGCGGCCGAAGACGTCAAGGCAAAAGCCGAGGAGGTTAAAGAAGCCGCCGCCGCTCAGGTTGAAGAATTGAAGAAAAAAGCTATGGAGCAAAAGGAAAAATTCCTGGCTCTGGGCGATCAAATCAAGAAGACCAACGAAGAAATCAAGGCCTTGAAGCCGACGGAAATGGTCGGCGCGAAAGCGACGGAGTATAAAGACAAACTGTCCAAACTGATGACGGAGCAATCCACGATAAAGGATGCTTTTGACGCCATCGTCAAGCAAATTAAAGAAGTTGGCGGGGATGTAAGCGATCTGAAATTGCAATAAGTCCCATTGGTGAATTGAACCATGAAAAACGGGTCGCAAATAAACCGATTTACGACCCGTTTTCTTTTGATTATGATGAAGCGGTTGTTTTTGATCGGGAACGGTATGTCGTTTTTTTAGACAAGGTGGTTGTTATGAGCATGTTCCGAACAGGTTTATTCTGGGGATTGGTCCTGTTGTTCATGGCGCCGGGGTGTTCCCGAGCGCCGAAAGAAAAAAAGGAAGGGCCTTTGACGCTGGCGGTGATACCCAAGGGAACGACGCATGAATTCTGGAAGGCGGTTCATGCCGGGGCGAAACAGGCGGCGACGGAATTGGGCGTGGATATTATCTGGAAAGGTCCGCTCAAAGAGGATGATCGGGAAAGTCAGATTAAAGTCGTGGAGGATTTTATCACGCGCGGCGTCAGCGGCATCGTATTGGCGCCTTTGGATGATACCGCCCTGCGTGCGCCGGTAAGCGACGCCGTGAATAACGGCATTAACGTGGTAATTTTCGATTCGGCCCTTAAAAGCGAAGATTACACCGCCTATGTGGCGACGGATAATTACGCGGCCGGCCGCAAGGCGGGCGAACATATGGCCAAACTGCTGGGAGGTGAGGGCAAGGTGATCGTGCTGCGCTACCAGGAAGGGTCCGCCAGCACCATGAGCCGCGAACAGGGTTTTCTGGACGCCATCGCCGAGCATGAAGGCGTCACCATCGTAAGCGCCAATCAGTATGGCGGGGCGACGACGGAGTCGGCTTATAAGGCGGGGGAAAATCTTCTGGCCGCTCACCGCGATGGTCAGGGGCGGCTGGTCGTGGATGGAATTTTCTGCCCCAATGAGTCCACTACGTTCGGAATGCTGCGGGCGCTGCAGGATGGCGGCCTGGCGGGCAAGGTCAAATATGTGGGATTCGACAGTTCGGAAAAGCTTATCGAGTCGCTGGAAAAAGGCGAGATTAACGCCCTGGTGCTGCAGGATCCGTATCAGATGGGCTATTTGTCGGTAAAAACCATGACGGCGCATCTGAGAGGCCAGACGGTGGAAAAAGTCATTGATACCGGATCGAACGTGATTACGGCGGCCAATATGAATGAGCCAGCGATGCAGAAGCTGTTGCGGCCGTTGGTGGAGTAGTAGAAGTAAGAAGCTAGAAGATAGAAGCCAGAAGAAAGGCAAAGGCTGTTATCCGCAGATTACGCAGATTTGCGCAGATAATTAAAACATTTGACATGATTTACAGGATTAAACCATTTTATGGTTAATTGCTTTGATGGTTTTGGTGCAGGCGAAAATTGAATAGAACAGACGCTTAATATGAAGAAGGTTAAAGTTGTTGGAACTGTTGTTCTGCTTGCGGTTGTTGGTCTCATTGTATATGTGGGATTGGCGCCGAAGGGGGTGAAGGTTACGGTGGAAAACACGTCGGGCAACAACCTTGAAGATTTGCAGGTTGTATTTACCGGCGGGGTGGAACATTTGGGGCAGCTTGAGGCAAATAAAGCAGTAAGCAGTAGGATCAATCCTGAGAGTGAGTCCAGTCTTAAAATTACCTGGCGGGATTCAGCGGGAAACAGGCATAGCGAAGATATTGATATTTACATGGAAAGAAATTATAAGGGACACGTTACGATACGCTTGGAGAGTAATAATTCAATATCTGTCGATGATGACATTAAGCCATATTAAGTTGTGCAATGGTTATCGAATATAAAGAAAACAGAAGGCTACTTATATATAAGGTTAAAATTTAAGTTTGTGTCTGCATACCATCATTATATTTTAAAATGATGACTGGTCATTGATTAAAGGAGTACACGATGAATACTGATTTGACACGACGGCATTTTATTAAATCGGTGAGTATGCTGGCGGCGGGGACGGTGTTGGCGTCGCCTTTGAAGTCTGCTATGGCCGCCGGAGGCAAAAAGCTCAGGGTCGCTCTGGTGGGGACGGGGGTGCGGGGCATCAGCTTTTGGGGCAAGCGGCTGGTGGGGCAGTACCCGGATATTATGGAATTTGTCGGGTTGTGCGACAAGAATCCGGGACGGCTGGCGTTTGGCAAGCAGTATATCGGGGTAAACTGCCCGACGTTTACCGATTTTGACGAGATGCTTGATGAGGCCAAACCCGACCTGGTGATGGTCACGACGATGGACTCGACGCATGATGAATTTATCATCAAAACGCTCGATAAGAATATTGACGTGCTGACGGAAAAGCCGATGACCACTGATGAAACGAAGTGCCGGGCGATTCTGGAGGCCGAACGCCGCTCCGAAAAGAAGGTCATTGTCGGCTTTAACTACCGCTGGAGCCCGTATATGACCCGGATCAAGCAATTACTGGCTGAGGGCACGATCGGCGATCTGGTGTCGGTGGATTTCCACTGGATGCTGAACACTCACCACGGGGCATCTTATTTTCGCCGATGGCACGGGTTGCGGCAGTGCGGCGGAACGCTCCTGGTGCACAAGGCCACACACCATTTTGATCTGCTGAACTGGTGGATCGACAGCGATCCGGCCGAGGTTTTTGCCTACGGCGATTTGGAGTATTACGGGGCGAACGGCCCGTTCCGCGGCAACTGCTGCCGGGACTGCGGCCACAAGCAAGAGTGCAAGTTCTACTGGGATATTACGCGTGATGACCATGCGATGAATTTGTACGTCAAGAACGAACACCATGACGGCTATATCCGGGACAACTGTCTGTTCCGCAAGGACATCAATATCTACGATAAGATGTCCGCGCAGATCAAGTACGCCAACAACGTGTATGTGAATTATTCGCTGACGACGTATTCGCCGTATGAAGGCTGGAAGATTGCGTTTAACGGCACGAAAGGAAGGCTGGAGGCCTGGCAGGATATTCCGTTTATGGCGAAGGAGGAATTGATCAGTCAGGAGGATATGCACAAAATGGAGATGAGCCAGGGCGCCGGCGAGAAGCTGTCTTACCAGCCGGTGATCGTGCATAAGCTTTGGAGCGACAAGTATGAAACAGTGGCTGTCGGCTATGATCGCAGCGGCCATGGCGGGGGTGATGCGCGGCTGCACGATAAGATTTTCAAAAATCCTGATGCGCCCGACCCATACAAACATGCCGCGGGAACGCGCGACGGGGCGATGTCCATTCTGGTCGGTATCGCGGCGCGCAACAGTATTGAGTCAGGCCGACCCGTCCGTATCGCCGACCTGACCGATCTGCAACCCCAGGAGAAACGTATTTAGAAACCGTCAAGGCCCATAACAGCTTATAATCGCTTTTACGGAATCGCCGCCTGTCCAACCTTGGCCGGGGATGGCCAAGCCGTTTGGCGGGAACGACAGAGTTAGTATATGTTGCGGAAAAGAATTTTTGTCATTCACGCGCAGGCGGGAATCCAGTATTTCCGTCTGGATACCCGCTTTTGCGGGTATGACACAGTCGCGCCAAGGCATTCCGCAACAAGAACTAACTATTTGTTGCGGATGCGACTCTGGCGTTCGTAGTG
>CAZOCV010000129.1:1462-10323 GCA_964578395.1 uncultured Pirellulales bacterium | reverse complement strand
CGGATTTTATAACAGTATTGCTCTTTTTGAAGTTTAATTTGTCATTTTACATTTTCATTTTTAATCTTTGATTTAACCGCTGTTAAATTAATCCTGCGCTGCGGCTTTTTCCGCCTGGCGTTTGGCGATAATCTGCTGCTGGACGTTGCCCGGCACGGCTTCGTAGTGGCTCAGTTCCATGGAAAAGCTGCCCTGGCCGCCGGTGACGCTCTTAAGCTGGGAATTGTACTGCTGCACTTCCGAGAGCGGCACCTGGGCCTTGATAACGGCCATACCGCCGGGCAGCATATCCTGGCCCTGAATGCGTCCGCGCCGCCCGGCCAAATCACCGGTAATATCGCCGACGTTTTCCGACGGAACCGTCACTTCGAGATTGACCACCGGCTCGAGCAGGACGGGCTTGCAGGCGTTGAATGCCTTGCGAAACGCTTCGCGCCCGGCAATCTGGAAGGCGATATCCTTGCTATCGACCGGGTGCGTCTTGCCATCGACCAGCGACACCTTGACGTCCACCACCGGGAAGCCCGCGATGACGCCTTCGGTAATAGCCGCCTGGCAGCCCTTATCGACACTGGGACGGAAGGACTGATCAATCGAGCCGCCGAAAATCTTGTCGATAAATTCATAACCCGCGCCGCGTTCGTTCGGCTCCAGGTCAATAAACACGCGGCCGAACTGCCCGGCGCCGCCGCTCTGCTTTTTATGCGTGTATTCCACCATTTTCACCGAACCGGTGATGGTTTCACGATAAGGAATGGTCGGCGGCTTGGTGTTAACTTCGAGGCCGCGGCGATGGTGCATCCGCGCCAACATCACGCGCACATGCATTTCGCCCAGGCCGGATACCAGCAATTCGTGCGACTGCGCATCGCGCGAGGTCCGGAACGTCGGGTCGGCGTCGCACATTTCCGTCAAAACACCGGAAATCTTGGTCTCGTCACCGCGGCTCTTGGGTTCCAGGGCCAGCGAAAACATGGGGATGGGCAGAGGCGGCGTTTCTATCACTCCGGGATCGCTGCCGATAAAAACGGTGTCAAGCACTTTAAGCTCTTCCAGCTTGGACAGCGCGATAATATCGCCGGGAATCGCCTCATCAACAGGCTCAATTTTATCTCCCTGGATTTTATGGACATGGCCGCTCCGCATCCCTTTCTTGCCGCCGGTGGCCTGCAATGTGCTGTCACCTTTAATCTTGCCGGTAAAGACGCGGATGGTGCTGGCTTTGATGTGGCTCTTGGGATCGGCGCTGCTGCGGAAGACCATGCCGATTAAACCGGCGTTGGCGTCCGGCGAAATTTGTGTTTTGGTTTGCGTTTCGCCTTCGCCGTGGACAATCGTCGGCTTAAGCCCCTGGGCCGGATTGGGGCAGTACGCCGCAATAAAATCCATAAACGCTTCCACGCCGACTTCATTACGGGCGCTGGTGAACAAAATGGGAATGATTGACTGGCTAACCAAGCCGGCCGCCAGAGTTGCCGCCAGCTTATCGGCGGGAATGGTTTCACCGCCCAGATACGCCTCCATCATCGCCTCATCGCCTTCCACAATCGTTTCGATGAGATTGGTATGGGCCTCCGCCACATCGCTAATCGCATCGCCGCTATCGTTGGCCAGACAATCCACCACGGCGCTTCCGGCGGCGTTGGGCAGGTTGAAACAGCGGCATTCCATGCCGAACGATTCCTGCAGCGTGGTGATGAGATTGGTAAGCTCATCGGTCCCGCCGTCAATTTTATTAATAACGATCATGCAGGCCATGCCGCGTTCTTTGGCAAGGTTGAACATTTTACGAGTGTTGGTCTGAACGCCCGCCGACGCGCTGACGACCAGGACGGCCGTTTCCGCCGCAGCCAAAGGCGGTATGGCCGCCCCTAAAAAGTCCGGATAGCCGGGCGTGTCAATAATATTGATTTCTTTGCCCTTGCGGCTGACATGGGCCAAACCGGAATCGACCGAGTGGCCGCGTTCCTTTTCTTCCGTATCACAATCGAGAATACTTGTTTTATCATCAACACTACCCAGGCGGGTAGTAACGCCCGATTTATGTAAAATGGCTTCGGCAAGGGTGGTTTTACCCGCGCCGGCGTGGCCGATAAAAATGATGTTCCGAATGTCCTGAGTCGTGTAGCCTGGCATTATAGCCTCCAAAAAATGTTATGGACGACGTCCCGGCTTAACGGCTCTTACTGATTTACCGGCCGGGAGTTAGCCGCCGTTATGTCAAAGATTCATCAGTATATCCCCTTCATGCCTACAGGCAAGTGGATTTTCCGGGCATGGCAATTTGATGTTAATGAGTTACAATGAAGCCAAAGCAACGAAAGCAGCCGAGTAATCAAATATGCAACCTATTGTTATTAAAAGAGTTATAGTTTATTTTATCCTGACTTTAATCGTCGCGCTATCCTGGATCGCTCATGTGCGTTCCCCCAAAAAGCACCTTGTCAGCAGTCCAACATTGATGGTGCTGGGCACGTTTGCCCATATTTATGTTGAATGCTCGGATGAATCCGCCGGCCGGACGGCCATTGAACGCGCCAAGGACGCCATTGCCCGTGTGGATAGCCTGATGAGCGTCTATCGGGAAGATAGCGAACTATCCCGCGTGAATCGGCTGGCGGCTACGGAACCTCAACTTGTTTCGGCAGAGACATTTATGGTTATTCAGGAGTCTCTCAGGTATAGCGAACTTTCCGGCGGAGCCTTCGATATTACCGTGGCCCCCCTGCTGGCCGTCTGGAAAACCGCCGCAACGGAAAATCACCTGCCGGACGAAAAAGCGGTCGCGGAGGCACGTGCCAATGTCGGTTATGAGCATATTCAGTTGCATCCCCAGCCCGACGGCAGCGGCAAAGTTTCCTTCGATAAGCCCGGCATTCGGCTGGTCGCTAACGCCCTCGCCAAGGGTTACGCCGTTGATGCCGCTTTGGCCGCCCTTAAAGGCGATAATATCTCCGCCGGCCTGGTGGATATTGGCGGCGAGGTCGCCTGCTTCGGTAAAATCTGGAAAATCGGCATTCAGGACCCCTTTGCCGATGATATCGACGATCAGCTTAGCACAAATCCCCGCTGGACCATCTATTTGCGGGATGGGGCCGTCGCCACCAGCGGCAATTACCGTCGCTTTGTTGAGATTGAGGGCCGACATTGCAGCCACATTGCCGATCCCCGCACCGGCCAACCGGCCGAAAGCCTGCCGAGCGTGACTATCATCGCTCCCACCTGCCTCGATGCCGACGCCATCGCTACGGCGGTGAGCGTTCTCGGGCCCGACCAGGGCCTGAATCTGGTTGAATCGCTGCCCCGGACAGAGGCGTTTTTGGTTTTGGACAAGGCTGACCCGATTCCCACGCGTGCCAGCTCCGGCTTTGAGAGTTTTTTCCAGCCGTCCAACCCCTAAAATACGGAATAAAACACTGGTATTTTTTGACCGGGCAGGTATGATATTTTTACCGGCCTGATGGTCCGAGATAGTTCCCTGCGGAACGCTCGCGGGCGTAATTCAGTGGTAGAATGCCAGCTTCCCAAGCTGGACGTCGGCGGTTCGAATCCGCTCGCCCGCTGTAAAGTTGTTAGATTCTGTTGCGGAATGCGTTGGCGCGACTCTGTCATACCCGCGAAAGCGGGTATCCAGACGGAAATACTGGATTCCCGCCTGCGCGGGAATGACAAAAATTCGCTTCCACAACAGGAACTAGTTACCAAGTCCGTTAGAGATGTGATGTCCGCCAGCACGCAGTAAGGCAAGCCGGCCGGAGGGGCGGGTTATGGAGTTTTTCGCGGGGCGGCGGCCGATTTTTGGACCGGGCCAAAGAGGATGGACTGGTTTTCCTCCGTGATAACGCCGATATGAAGGGGGCATTTTCGCAACGACTCGGCATGGGAGGACAAATCCAGTTTATGATGTTTTTCAAGTTTATTGCTGCGGGCGATTAAGCTGACCTTCCGGGGATCTTGTTCATCGAAGTTCATAAAAACGGCCAGACGCGCGGCGGGCTGCGTCTCTACCGTTAACATGCACCCGTTCAGAGCGGCCTTACGAACCACCGGCAGCGAAAAATCCCGGTAGGCAGGTGCGTCGGCGGCGCGGAGATGCACGGTTACTGTTTCCGGCCGCTGATGAAACGGAACATCCACAATAAACACATCCGGGCCGAGTTTGCCAATGCCGGCGACTTCGGGCGAGGTTATGTCCCGACCCTGAAGGGAACTGCCCCGCACATTTACTTTCACGCTCAAAGGGATATCAATCGCTTCCAGCGGCAATATCTCATAGGGGTCGCAGTACGTCACCTGAATTTGCGCATGGTCATCGAGAAACTGGCTGGTGACGGCCGCCATATCGCGCAGCGCCTTGTGTTCGACGGCGTCGCCATAGTCCAGCGTCACAACGTCGTGCCCGGCGAGAATCGTTCGCTGAGACTGATAATAATCGTGCAGGGTCGTTTGAAACCGGGGATTGGTATGCCAGTGAATAAAATCGTTGTACCAGCCGCGAGTAGCTATCACCTGGCGCAGCAATTGGCTGCAATGGTCGAGAACTTCCTGGCGGGAAAGATTCATATCGCCGGCGCGGGTGGTGCTTGGCTTGCTGCACATTTGTGCGGGAGGCAGCCCGCTGTCGCCGTTACCGAGAAAACCCGCCTGCTCAGTGCTTTTGCCATAGGCGGCGTCGCCGGTGTCGCCGGAATTGCGCACACCCAGAAAAAACTTTGGCATGGCGTACGCGGCCCCCGTCTGGCCGTTGCGATAGGATGCGGCGGACGGCCATTGGCCGTAAAACTCACGATGCCACGAACGATGAAACGCAATCAATCCGGTTAAAACATCCGTTTTGCCGGACCGGCTTTTTTCGACGTCATAGCCGTATAGGCCGCCGCTGATGTCGTAAAGCTGCTGACCGTGATTGGGAAAACGTTTGGTTTTTGGCTGACCGGCCTGCACCTTAAAACCGGCGGCGACACCGGCCTGCGTCCAGGCATCGGCGTAATAGTCAGGAATAACCGGGAACTTTTTGGCGGGGTCCGTTTCGCTTTCGGCGACGGCCGGATCGCGCCAGCGGTCCGTGGAAAAATACACCTGAAAACCGACACGGCCGGTGGCACAGGCCTCGCGGCACTGGTCAAGGGTAAGATGTTTTGAGTATTGCGAAAAAGGACCGTCAAACGCCGTTACCGCCAAATTGAATTTAAACGCGCAGGCTTCGGCATAATAAAACGAGTTCAGCAACGCATTGTCGGTATCATGCGACCAGGTCGCCTGCGCGCCGAAGCGATGGTCGCAGGGAAAGGCCGCCAGGGTATTGGGATCGGCGCTGCTCATCCGAGCAAAAGTACATACGCCGCAAAGAATCATCATCCATGTGTTGAACATTTTCGCTCTCATCTATTTCCATGCATAACGCCAAACGGCCGATTACGGCACGTGGGCATAGCCGATGCCTTTGATATCCCAGCGCTGCTTCAGTACGGTCAAACGCCGGAGAAAATCGGTATAGTCTTTGCGTTCGGCGGCGCTCCAGCCGGTTTCGCTGTGCGCGGCAATACGGGGAAACGTTTGTTCGTGCAGCCGCGCGACGGTGGGCGCCCATTCGCTCCACATCTGACAGCCCAGGCCAAGAATCCGGCCGTGGTATTTGGCGTCAAGTTCGGCGGGAACAGGGTCGAAGCTGTAAGCTTTTTCCAGCGGCGTCTTTTCATAGGAATAATCCAGGTACGTATAAGGGTAATACGAATTAACAATATCGAAACCCTGCTCGGCGGCCCCGGTCATCAATGCGATATCGCCTTTCCAGAAATGCACGATGCAGCCGGGAGCGAGCTTTTCCCGGCCCTCGGCGGCGTCGGCGGCCTGCTGATAATCGTGGAGCTTTTTGCCAAGAATATCGTTCCAGCCCATCATCCGCCGCCCTTTGGACCGGATAAACTCTGACATTTCATTGGTGAAACGCATCTGCACATCCGAGAGGCTTTGCAGGCCCTCGCGCTGCATGTAGGTTTTGATGTTTGCCGATTTATCCCAGACATCGTAAAACACTTCATCGCCGCCGATATGAATGACCTGGCCGGGGAACAACGACATGACTTCCGTGATAACGTCGCGGCAAAATTCCAGCACGCGCGGGTCGGAAACATTGAGCATATCGGCGATTTCCGGATGCGTTTTCCAGAAACTCATATACACCGGCACTTCCAACGGCTTGCCCGTTGTGCCCAGCCAGGGATACGCGGCAATGGCGGAGGTGATGTGGCCGGGCATGTCGATTTCGGGCACGATGGTGATATGCCGTTCGTTGGCGTAGCGGATAATTTCGCGGATTTGTTCCTGAGAGTACCAGCCCTCGTGCGGCTGACCGACAAAATTCTCGGTGCGGCCGATTTGCGTATCGCGGCGTTTGCCGCCGATTTCCGTCAGCAGCGGATATTTTTTGATTTCTATTCGCCAGCCCTGCTCATCGGTGAGATGCCAGTGAAAAATATTCATCTTTAGTCGGGCCATTTCATCGAGCAGACTTTTGACGGTATCCATGCCTTTGAAGTGGCGCGCCTCGTCGAGCATGTACGCTCGCCAGCCGAAACGGGGTTTATCCTCTATCGTGACGCAGGGGATTTCCCAATTCGTTTTTGGATCGCGCGGGGATTTCTCAAAATCGGGCGGCAGCAACTGCCGCAGCGTCTGCACGGCGTAAAACAGGCCGGCATTGTCGCCGGCGGCGAGGGTTATCAGTTCTTCGCTTACCTGGAGAAGATATCCCTCCCGGCCCAGCCGGTCTTGCAGCGCCGGGTCCAGCCGAAAAACAATCGCCTTCTGCGCCGGAACCGGGATGGACGAGGAACAGACCATCAGCTTTCCGACAGGCTGGAACTCTTCGGCCAGATACGTGCCCGTGGGCAGCGTCGCGGCGTCACAGGCAATGGCCGTTTCGGCCGACAAAGTGAAATGATTCGGCAGCGCCTCCGCCTTTAACGGCCGGGGGACGATGGACAACTCCGTCGCTTTTATCGTTGGCGCGGCGAATAATATCATCGTAAGAAAACACAGCAGGCTCATCGTTATGACCTGAACGCCAAACCGGGGCATAAACTATCACTCCTTTATGAACGGACTTTGCGCGGTTTGAAATAAAGCAGCAAGATGCCGATCTCATACAATAAATACATGGGGATTGCCATGGCAATCATGGAAAACGGGTCCGCCGGCGTCAGCACCGCGGAAATAATGCAAATGATGAACAGAGCGTATTTACGATTGCGCTGCAGCCACGCGCGCGAGACGATGCCCAGCCGCCCCAGAAAATACAGCACCAGCGGCGTCTGAAACACCAGCGTAAACGCCAGGGCCAGTTTAGTGACCATATTGACGAAAAATTGCAGCGAATAGGTGGGCGTGACAAAACTATTTTTCGCATCGGGCGATTCCGGAGCATCATTGCCGGCAACAGGCGAGCCGGCCGGGACGGGAGCTGTCTTGACAATGGCATTGACAATGGAACGCGTTATCGGATTGATGTTGTTGAGATCGGGCCGGACCAGCTTGGCGTTACAGCTTAGAAAATAATGAAAAAAGAACGGCGCCACGATAAAGATAAAAAACAGCCCGCCGCAAATAAACAACAAGGCCGAAAACGGAGCGAATAATACCACCATTCTTTTCTCATGGCGATACAAGCCCGCCGCCACGAATTGCCAGAGCTGCCAGAACACCCAGGGCGACGCCAGAAACAGCCCGCTGATGAGCGACACGCGCAAATAGGTGAAAAACGTTTCGCCCGGCGTCAGCTCCCGCAGGGAAGCCTCGAAGCCGTTGACCTGCAGCACCAGCAGCAGAGGCGTGGCGATAAAGGCAATGATGTCGTTGCCGAAAAACAGGCAGACGCCGCAGGCGATCAGCAGGCCGTAAATCGCCCGCAGCATATATTTGCGCAATTCCTGGATATGGTCGCCTAGCGACATGTAGGTATCGGGCAATTGGTCGGCGGGCGGGTTGGTCCCGGCGGCCGGAAGCGGATCACTCATAAACGCCTCTCAACGTTGGGCGGCATCGAGAAAACTCTGCAAAATATCACAGGCGGCGAGCATATCCCGTTTGCCGCGGCGTTTTTTACCTTTTAACTGCGCCTGATCAAGCATATCGTCCGCCGCCAGACTGCTGAGCCGCTCATCCTGAAAATGAATCGGCACGTTTAGATGTTTTCCCAGTCGGGCGGCGAACTGGCGCACCTGCCGGGCCTGCGGGCCTTCGGTGTCATCCATATTCAGCGGCAGGCCGATAATCACCGCGTCGATGCCGTGTTCGTCCACGACGGCCTTTAGTTCCGCAATCAGGGCCGCCGACTGATTTTTCTTCACGGTTAACTGCCGCAGCGGCGACACGATAATTTCCGCGGGGTCGCACAGGGCCAGCCCCACCCGCCGGGCGCCGTAATCAATGGCTAAATAGCGCATGGCTTACAAAAACTGTTCCAGCCCTTTTTCCTTGAGCCGGTCGAGCAGATTGCGGATGTTATCCGCGTCGTCGCGATGGCAGACCAGCGTGGCATTGCCGCTATGAACGATAATTAAATCCTCGACCCCGACGGCCGCAATCAGGTGTCCGGGCGTATCGCAAAGCGCGATGTTATTGAGACTATCCAGAAAGACCCCTAGCCCCAGATTCAGATTATGCTCGCCGTCCTGCTGCGCCAGCGTTTCGGCCAGCGTGGCGAACGACCCTACATCCAGCCAGTGGCAATCCAGTTCGCACATATAAACATCGGATGATTTTTCCATCACGCCGTAGTCGATGCTGATGCCTTCGAGTTGGGGAAATTCCCGCGCCAGCGTTTCCTGCCACGCCGGTCCGTCCCAGGCATCGCCCATCCG
>CAZOCV010000129.1:0-1362 GCA_964578395.1 uncultured Pirellulales bacterium | reverse complement strand
ATGGCGTTGGCGGTATTGCGCCCCACCGGCTCGCCCAGAACATGTTCCGGCGGCAGGTCGGGCAGATGCTGGCGCACGATATCGGCGTATTCAGCGTTGGTAATGACCAGGATGTTCTGCAGGTCAAACAGCGGCTTGATGCGCTCCACGCAGATTTGCAGCAGCGAGCGCCCGCCGAACAGGTTGATAATCTGTTTGGGTTTGTCTTTTCGGCTCAGGGGCCATAAGCGCTGGCCCATGCCTCCGGCCATAATCACGGCGTATTGCATGTAAGCGGTCCTTTCCTGTTTTTTTATACAGGCATTTCCCTGACAGGCGCTTCTTCCAGATTAAACGCGGTGTGAATGACGCGCAGCGCCTCATCCGCCTGGGCGGGATCGATGATGCAGCCGATTTTGATTTCACTGGTGGTGATGGTGTTGATGTTGATTTTCGCTTCCGCCAGGGCCTGGAACATTTTTTCCGCGACGCCCGTATGCGAGCGCATGCCCACGCCCACCACACTGACCTTGGCGACCGGGTCGTAACAGACGACTTTGGTCAAATGATACTGTTTGCGGATTTCCTCCACCACGATTTTGCATTCCGGCAAATCGCCGTATTCAACCGTAAAGCCGACATAGGCAAAGCCTTCATCGTCGATGGTTTGCACGATGTCATCCACCACTACCTTGTGACTGGCCAGATGGGCGAAGATCGTGGACGCCACGCCGGGCTGGTTAGGCAATCCGTGCAGGATAAACTGGGCCAGATTTTTCTTCACGGCGGCGCCGGAAACCACAATATGTTCCATTTGACTCACCTCATGGGTAATAAAAGTGCCGGGATTATCGGTAAAACTGGACCGAACGTGAATAATCACGTTGTATTTCTTGCCAAATTCGATGGCGCGGGAGTGCATCACCTTGGCGCCCTGACTGGCCAGTTCGAGCATTTCATCGTAGCTGACCAGTTCAATCTTTCGGGCATTGGGCACGATGCGCGGGTCGGCCGAATAAACGCCGTCCACATCGGTATAAATTTCGCACCGGTCCGCCTTCAATACCGCCGCCAGCGCTACGGCCGTCGTGTCGGATGCGCCGCGCCCCAGCGTGTAGATTTCGCCGTTCTCATCCGTACCCTGAAAGCCCGCGACGATAACGATGCGTCCCTGGTTCAGTTCGCTGCAAATGCGTTCGGCATTGATTTTCTGGATGCGGGCCTTGGTGTGGGTGGTATCGGTAATGAGGCCGACCTGTCCGGCCGTAAGACTGATGGCTTCGTGGCCGGCGGCATTAATCGCCATAGCCATCAGACTGATACTCACTTGCTCGCCCGTCGTCAGCAGCATGTCCAGTTCGCGGTGGGAAGGCGTTTCCGTAA
>CAZOCV010000128.1:0-10474 GCA_964578395.1 uncultured Pirellulales bacterium | reverse complement strand
TTAGCAACTCTCCATATGGCCAGGACTCTCACCTCGCCGATTCCACACGCTCAGAGGCGCACTGGCTTGGGTTGGGAGTTCAAGCTTTAGCTTGGCCGTTTTGGATGTTCGGGCGTCGTGGGCAAACGGCCAGCCTGAAGGCTGTACTCCGAACATGTTTCGCTCAGTGGCAGCGACCAACGGGAGCGGGTTAGCGGCCCAACGCCCGCGTCGTTAAAACAGCCGCTGGCTGTCTCGCTTACGAAGGAGGCGGCAACGACGCTGGTTGAGCGGTGGTTGCTCGCGGCGGCAAAAAGGCAGGGCCTCTGTTGTTATTTTGTTTGTTTGGCCCAGGAATCCTTGAGGGTTACGGTCCGGTTGAAGACCGGGCGGCCGGGGGCGGAATCTGAATCGACGCAGTAATAGCCCAGCCGTTCGAATTGATAGCGGGTTTGCGGGGCCGCATCCCGGACGGATGGCTCGATGAAGCCGGTAATCTCCCGGAGGGAATCCTGGTTGATGTTGGCGGTGAAGTCCCGGCCTTTGCCTGCGGCTTCGGGGTTTTCGGCGGCGAAGAGGTGCTCGTAGTGGCGTACGGTAACGGGCAGGGCCGTCGCCGCAGCGACCCAGTGGAGCGTCGCCTTGACCTTGCGGCCGTCGGGGCTGTCGCCGCCGCGGGTGGCCGGATCGTAGGTGCAGCGCAGCTCGGTGATATGGCCGGCGGCGTCCTTGACGACCTCGCGGCAGGTGATAAAGTAGGCGTAGCGCAGGCGCACCTCGCGGCCGGGGGCCAGACGGAAGAATTTATGCGGCGGGTCTTCCATGAAGTCCTCGCGTTCGATATAAATCTCCCGCCCGAAAGGCACTTTCCGCATTCCGGCGGATTCATCCTCAGGGTTATTCACCGCATCGAGCTGCTCGCTTTGGCCTTCGGGGTAATTGGTAATCACCACCTTCAACGGGTCCAGCACCGCCATCACCCGCGGCGCGGTTTTGTTGAGGTGGTCGCGGACGCAGTGCTCCAGCAGGGCGTAGTCGCTGGTGCCGACGAACTTGGCCACACCGACGCGGTCGAGGAATTCGCGGATGGCTTCGGGCGTAAAGCCCCGCCGCCGCATGCCGCACAGGGTGGGCATCCGCGGGTCATCCCAGCCGCTGACGTGCTTATCTTCGACGAGCGTCCGCAGCTTGCGTTTGCTCATGACGGTATAGGTCAGGTTGAAGCGGGCGAATTCGATTTGCCGGGGGTGGTGAATCTTCTGGGGTCGGCCTTCGTTGATGGCGTCGATAAACCAGTCGTAGAGCGGCCGGTGGTTCTCGAATTCCAGCGAGCACAGCGAATGGGTGATGCCTTCAAGCGAATCTTCCAGGCCGTGGGCCCAGTCGTACATCGGGTAGATGCACCATTGGTCGCCGGTGCGATGGTGGCTGGCGTGCAGGATGCGGTACATTACCGGGTCGCGAAGATTGAGGTTCGGATGGGCCATGTCGATTTTGGCCCGCAGAACGCGGGAACCGTCGGGGAACTCCCCCGCCTTCATCCGGGTAAACAGGTCGAGATTTTCCGCTGCGGGCCGGTTGCGGCAGGGACTCTCCGTCCCCGGCGTCGTCAGTGTGCCGCGGGTGCGGCTGATTTCATCGGCGGGCAGGTCATCGACATACGCCTTGCCCTTTTGGACGAGTTCCACGGCGTAGTCGTACATCTGCTGGAAATAATCGCTGGCGAAGCACAAATGCTTCCACGTCCAGCCCAGCCAGGCGACATCGTTGAGGATGGCGTCCACGAACTCCTGCTCTTCCTTGACCGGGTTGGTGTCGTCGAACCGCATGTTGCAGTAGCCGCCAAACTCCTGAGCAATGCCGAAGTCGATGCAAAAGGCCTTGGCGTGGCCGATGTGCAGGTAGCCATTGGGTTCGGGCGGGAAGCGGGTGACGACCTTGCCGTCCCACTTGCCTGATTTGCAGTCATCGGCGACGATTTGACGGATGAAATCCAGCTTGGCGGGTTTACCATTTTCGTTCTTTTCGGTCTCTGCGTTCACAGCACATCCTTTCGGAAAGACAACTTCTTATGGGGACATACTTTAGCGACTATCGGGTGGATTGTCCAGTTTGGCCCGGAAGGAATTTATATCTGCCCAAAGGAGGTAAACGGGGTATAAATGGGACTCATTATTACCTATGGGAGATGGCTTATGGCTGATTATGTACATGGTTATTCACCCCGCGAGGCTCAGCGGCTCGTTGACCAGGCCGGGACGCTGAGCGATTTGCTTCACCACGACAGTATTTTCCCGGCCGGAACCGCCGTGCTGGAGGCCGGCTGCGGCGTCGGCGCCCAGACGATTACCCTGGCCCGCCTGAACCCCGACGTCCGATTTGTCTCCATAGACATATCGTCGGAATCGCTTGCTCAGGCCCGGAGTACGATTGAACCGGCGGGGCTAACCAACGTTGAATTTCGGCAGGCGGATATTTTCAACCTGCCCTTTAAGCCGGCAAGTTTCGACCATGTGTTTATCTGTTATGTGCTTGAACATTTGCCCAATCCTCAGGCGGCCCTGCATAAACTCCTGGCCGTACTCAAACCCGGCGGCACGCTGACGGCGATTGAAGGCGACCACGGCTCCACCTACTTCCACCCCGATAGTTCGGCGGCCCGGAAAGCCATCCAGTGCCTCATCGACCTGCAGGCTCGAATGGGCGGCGACTCGCTCATCGGGCGGCAGTTATATCCGCTACTGACGTCAGTGGGGTTGCACGATGTGCGGGTATCGCCGCGGATGGTCTATGCCGATGGGTCCCGCCCGGAACTAGTTGAAGGTTTTACCCGGCTGACGTTTACGGCGATGGTCGAGGGTGTGCGTGAAGCCGCCCTGGCCGCCGGCTTGATGACACCCGATGCCTTCGACCGCGGCGTTGCTGACCTTTACCGTACCGCCGAAACGGATGGGACCTTCTGCTACACCTTTTTCAAGGCCGTCGGCGTCAAGCCCTGAAGATATAGCTTTCATTTATCGTCGGCCCAACTTTTTAGGAAAGAGACTGGGCCAGACTGGTGAAGAAGGCCGCCGAGCCGCGGCGGAGGTTACGCAGGTTATAGCCGCCCTCCTGCACGATCAGCAGCGGCCGCTTGAGCTTCGCCAGCCGCCGGCCGATCTCGCCCAGATCATCGGCCCGCAGGGTAAATGTGCCCGTGGGATCCTGCCGCAGGATGTCGAACCCCAGACACACCACGAGAAACTCCGGCCGAAACCGCTCGATGCGATGCAAGGCTCTATCGACGGCCTTGAGATAGTCCTCAGGACCGGTTCCGGCCGGCAGGGGCAGGTTCAGGTTAAAGCCCAGGCCCGCCTCGGTTCCGGTTTCATGGGCGAAGCCGCTGAAGTAGGGAAACGCCTCATCGGGATGACCGTGAATGCTGACCGTCAGCACATCGTCGCGTGAGTAGAAAATATCCTGCGTACCGTTGCCGTGGTGGAAGTCGACGTCGAGGATGGCGACCTTGCCTTCCTGACTGAGCCGGTGGGCGGCGATGGCGGCATTGTTGAAGTAGCAAAAGCCGCCATAGACGCTGCGTTCGGCGTGATGGCCGGGCGGACGGCATACCGCGTAGGCCACACGCTGATTGCCGAGGATTTCTTCCATCGCCGTCAGGGCGACATCCACCGAGGCGCGGGCGGCCGCATAGGCGTTGCCATCCAGCGGCGTGCAGGAATCGATGCAGTAATAGCCCGCCTGCACCACGTTTATTTTGGGGCGGCGTTCCGGCTTGCGCACAGGAAACGTATCGGGATAGACCGGCCGTTCGCGGGAGAGCTTGGTGCAGACAACCTTAAGGAACTCGACAAAGTGGCGATCATGGACGGCAAGAATGGTGTCTTCGGCAAACC
This sequence comes from uncultured Pirellulales bacterium, assembly GCA_964578395.1. Classification (GTDB taxonomy): domain Bacteria; phylum Planctomycetota; class Phycisphaerae; order Sedimentisphaerales; family SM23-30; genus JAFGBA01. Next base: position 6,602 of record CAZOCV010000128.1, on the reverse strand, counting down.
GGCGGGCGGGCAATTCGGAAAAGATACCCAGCGGCTTGAGGGCGTCAACCAGAGCGCTCACCCGCGTAGGCCGCTCAAAGTAGCCGCGCTGGCGGACGTGATGGATGCTATGCCTGGAGCTGCTCACCAAAGCGAAGGCCTTTTCCAAACGTCCGGCCATAACTACCGCCGGCATATCCCCGTTGCGAATATAACGCGCCGGCCGTATGGGGACGGGATCCTCTTTAAAATCATCCAGCACCCGCCGGGCGTAAGCCGGATCAACCACATGGCCGAACCGCAGCTTCATTATCAACGCCACCACCTTCCGGGCATCGTCCCGCCGCAACGGCTCCATTCGTCCCAATCCATCATAGAGTAAATACGCCGTCGTCGCCGGTTTGCCCACCGGCCGGGCATAGGCCGCATTTAACACCGGTCTCGCCCCGTACTGCTCATAAAACCGCATCCGCCGCCGTGCGTTTTCCAGTTCCTTCTCATCGGTTGTCAGTTGGGCATCGTCCGGCGTCACCTCCAGCCACATGCTTCTGGCCCCCAGCCCCTGGGCGTACTCGCGGGCTGCTTCGTACAACGCCCCGCCAAAACCGCCGCCGCGGCCTTCCGCCCGCACCGCCAGAAAATCCAGCCAGCACGCCTGCACCTGGGTGAAGTGCAGCATCAGGCAAAACCCTTTCACCCGGCCCGTTCCCGTCTCAGCGACAATAATGGCCGCCTGGTAGCCTTTCCTGAAGGGATTGGTTAACAGCGATTCAAGCTGGTCGGCGTAATCGGTCATCTCCGGAAAACTCGCCCGAAAAATCTCCTTTACCTGTCCTAACCGCTGACGGTTAACGGGTAATGCCGAACTATGAATTGTTCTGATGCGAATCATGGTATGTATTTTAAAGGCTTATTTCGATTATTGAATATCTCAAACCAATGTATTATAATCCTTTGGTACTAATTGTCAGCAATGATTTTATGAAAGTATCCAGAGATATGACATCAAAACGAATTTGGTTTTGTATATCTATCCTTCTTCTCGTCGGCGATGGCGCTATCGCCGGGCAAACGGTTGCGGATAAAACATGCCCTATCGCCATTAGCGACGGCCGCTTCATTGATGCTCAGGGCGGCGAGGTGATTCTGCATGGCATCAACATCGGCTTTGGCAGCCGCACCGGGCCTGAAGACCGTTTTGAGATGATCTGGAATCATGGCGGCGAGGAAGCTTTTGGCAATATTCGGCAATGGGGTTTTAACTGCGTGCGGCTGCCGATTTTCTGGGCCGGCGTGGAGCCGGTCTGCGGCCAGTATGATGAAGCGTTTCTCAAGCAAGTAGATGAAAAAATTACCTGGGCCAGAAAGTACGATCTTTACGTCATTGTCGATATGCACCAGGACCTCTGGGGCATCGGCGTTCCCGGCGGACGAGGAGCACCCCCGTGGGCCTTGCTGGCAAAAGATAAACCGCACGTGCATGAGGCGGACTTCTGGGGCATAGCTTACCTGGAAAGCCCGCGGGTGCAGGCGGCGTTTGACGCTTTCTGGATGAATCGCAAAGGTCCGGACGGTGTGGGCATCCAGGATCGCTACGCCCTGGCCTGGAAACATCTCGCTCAGCGCTATGCCCATGAACCAGCGGTTATCGGCTATGACCTGATGAATGAACCATTTCAGGGATCAATTTTGCCGGGCGTGATTCTTGGTTCGGCGACCCGTATGGCGGGCGAACTCCAGAAGCAAGGCATCTCTCTCGAAGCCGCCACGCCCTCCGAACGCATCGAAGCCATTTATAATATCATCCAGAATGATCCCAATCTGTATCGTCAGTGGCTGACGATGGTGGATACGCCGCTGAAACTGAGCGACTCTCTGCTGATGACCCCTATGTACCAGCGCGTCGCGCAGGAAATACGCCGTGCGGACGGCCATCGGCTGATTTTCACCACGACCCCCATTACCGCCAACATGGGCATCGCCAGCGGTGTCGGCCGCATCAATACTCCCGACGGCCAACCGGATCCCGGCCAGGTGCTGGCGCCTCACGCCTACCACGAAGTCCCTGACATTCTGCAATTGACCGTCGAACGGCTCATCGCGCACGCGCGATCGTTAAACGTTCCTTTGTTTATCGGCGAATGGGGCAATCTGGAAAATATCGACGCCATGTACAAGCGTGATCCCCTGCCGGGCGCATCATTGTTCCGCGATATGATGGAAGAACATCGCTTCAGTGCGGCTTACTGGTCGTATGAAAAAGATCTGGATAGCCGTCCCTCGTTTAAGGATATTATCGCTCGGCCCTATCCTCAGCGCATCGCCGGCCGAATTATCAGCTACGATTATGATGTAAAAGATAATTCCTTTATCTGCCGCTGGCAAAATTCCGCCAAGGCACAGGGCGAGAGCGTCATTTTCATTCCCAGCGTCTGTTATCCCCACGGCGTAATTGTTACGCTGACACCGAAACTGAATTATCGCCTGGAACCGATAGACTCCGGCGATAATTCCAACCAGCGACTTATCGTCACCTCATCCAAAACTGTTGAAGTGACTTTGACTCTACAACCAAAAATATTTTCCGGAAAACAGGAATAACTTGTTCGTCAACCATCTGTAGATACCCGCAGCATGAGAAGGTTTCAGGTTCAGAAAATGGAAACGACCATACCCGTCATTCTCCTGAGCGGCTATTTGGGCGCTGGCAAAACCACAGTGCTGAATTATCTGCTGGGCCGGGAGGAGATACTTTCACGGCGGCCGGCGGTTATCGTCAATGAATTCGGCCCCCTGGGCGTCGATGGCCGGCTGGTGCGAACGGGGCCGTACCGGGTGTATGAAATCAACAAGGGCAGCCTGTTCTGCGTATGCACGCGGGTGGATTTTTATAATGTGCTCAAGGAGCTGTCCGAGGCCGAAACGCCGCCCGGCGCAGTCATCATCGAGGCCACCGGTATCGCCGAAACCGCCGACATGGAAAGCATCATCGCCGAACCGGCGCTGGCCCGGCGGTTTGGCATCCAGGCCAATGTCTGCGTCGTGGATGCGGCCAACTTCGTGCAGGCGGCGGCTTTCCTGAAAGCGGCCACCCACCAGGTGCAGTGGGCCGACGGGCTGGTCATCAACAAGGCGGACCTCGTCAGCCAGGCCGAACTGGAAAAACTCCAGGCGCTGTTAACCCATCTTAACCAACAAGCCAGACAAATCGTCGTGCAGCAGGGGCAGATACCCCCGGCATTTCTGGCCGAGCTGACGCACACCAGCCGCGGCGGCCAAATCGCTCAGGAGCCGCCCCAGGCCATCGTCGCTGCGGCCCGTCAAAGTAATGCCCCCATCGAAAAGGCACGTTTCGAGGCGGCGATTGCCCGTTTAGGCCGCAAGCTTCTGCGGCTCAAAGGTCATATCCAACTGACCGATGGCCGTTTTTTTGTGGAATGGGCGAGCGAACAACTCAGCTACAGCCCGCCGCGCAGTTCGACCGAAACGGCTACGGCTTTCAGTATCATCGCCTGGGATATTTCGCGGGAGGAACTGGACCGGACTCTGGACCTGGGGTAAAAAACAGCCCCGTTTTCATCTGCGAACGCGGCTTGATTCCTCTTCTTTTTACGGCTAAAATGCCGCTTGGTGTATAGCCATGCCCACGCAAGCGGGTATCCGGGTAATTTTAACCGGATCGCCGTTTTCACGGCAGCAGCATAATTGAAAGGAACTATCCCTGTGGCCGACATTGTTACCACCCTCGCCCGACGCGGTCTGATTAGTCAGCAGTCCGATCCCAACCTTGCCTCCCTTCTGGCCGCCCCGACCACGGTGTATGCCGGTTTTGACCCAACCAGCGCCAGCCTGCATGTGGGCAATCTGCTGCAAATTATGCTGCTGGCGCGGTTTCAGCGGCTCGGCCATCGGCCCATCGCCCTGCTGGGCGGGGCGACGGCCATGATCGGCGACCCGTCCGGCAAAAGCGCTGAACGCAACCTGCTGGATGAAGCCACCATCGCCGCCAACCTTGTCGGCATCCGCAAACAACTCGAGCATTTCATCGTCTTTTCCGGCGGCCAGGCGCTGCTGGTCAATAACGCCGACTGGATCGGAAAGTTCAGCTTCGTGGAATTCCTGCGGGACGTGGGCAAGCATTTTCGCGTCGGTGAGATGCTCGGCAAGGAATCCGTCCGCCGCCGCATCAATTCTGACGCGGGGCTGAGTTTTACCGAATTCAGTTATCAGCTTTTGCAGGCATACGATTTTCTGCACTTGTTCCGTGACTACGGCTGCACTGTTCAGACCGGCGGCGATGACCAGTGGGGCAATATCACCGCGGGCATCGAACTGACCCGGCGGCTGACGGGCAAGGCCGTCTATGGCCTCACCTCGCCGCTTTTGACCACCGCCAGCGGGGCCAAGTTCGGCAAGACCGAGCAGGGCGCTATCTGGCTGGACGCCCAGCGCACCAGTCCGTATGAGTTTTACCAGTACTGGATTCGCAGCGATGACCGGGATGTCATCAAGCTGCTGAATTTCTTTACGTTCCTGCCGGAAGATGAAATCGCCGGGTTGCAGCGGTGCGTTGAGGCCGAACCGGAAAAACGCCAGGCCCAGAAAGTGCTTGCCGAAGAGGTCACCCGCATGACGCACGGCGACGCCGGACTGCGCATCGCCCAACAGGCGTCCGGGGTACTATTTGGCCAGGAAATCACCGGCCTGTCCGACAAGGATTTGACGGGTATTTTTGCCGATGTGCCCAGCACGACGATTCCGCGCGACCGGCTCAACGGCGGGATTGAACTCCTGGATGTGCTGTGCGAAAGCACGCTGTGTTCCAGCCGCGGCGACGCCAAAAAACTTATCAAAGCCGGCGGCGCTTACGTCAACAATATCCGCATCGACGCCATCGACCACAAGCTGACTCCGGCGTCACTGGCCTCCGAAACCATCTGCGTCCTGCGCAGCGGCAAAAAGAATTATCACCTGCTGCGGTTTGCGTAATCCGCTTCATATATGGTTAAGTTGTCTTGCCGCTTAAGCGCGAACGGTAATAGTCGAGAATGGCCGCGAGGATAATAACGCAGCCGGTGACAATACGTTTGGTGGGTTCGGGGGCGTTCATCTGCGCCAGCCCTGCGCCAAGGACGGCGATAATCAACACGCCGAAAAAGGTGCTGATAACCGAGCCGCGGCCGCCCATGAGGCTGGTGCCGCCAATGACCACGGCGGCGATAGCGCTAAGCTCCAGGCCGATGCCGGCGTTGGGATTGGCCGACGATAACCGGGCGGTCTGCACCACGGCGGCCATACCGCACATCACCCCGCTGAGGGCGAAAACCGCCAGCTTGCGGGGACGCGGGTCGATGCCGGAAAGCCGAACGGCCTCTTCATTCGCCCCGATGCCGATGAGGTAGCGGCCAAACACGCTGCGGGTCAGCACCATCTGGCCTAAAATCACCACCGCCACCGCCAACAAAAATGATACCGACACTCCCCCCAGCCGGGCACGGGCGATGGTTTCAATGGAGGAACCGATGTAAACCGTTCGGGAATCAGTAATTAGATACGCCCCGCCGCGGGCGATTTCCAGCATCCCCAGCGTCACAATAAAACTGGGCAGCTTCCAGGTAATGGTTATCAGGCCGTTGGCCAAGCCGCAGGCCAGACCGGTTATCAGGCTGGCCGCTATCGCTAACGGCAGCGGCCAATGCCAGCTTACCAGGCACAAACCCAGCACAGCGCCTGACAACGCCATGACAGAGCCTACCGACAAGTCAATGCCGCCGATGATGAGGACAAACGTCATGCCCACCGCGATAATGGTGATATCGGGAATCTGCCCGGCGATGGTATTGAACGTCGTCAGGGAAAAGAAGTAACGCGTTTTGAGCGAAAAAAAGGCCGCCAGCAGCACCAACGCCAGCGTCAGGCCGATATATTGCATGATTCCCTGTCGAAAGTTTTTTTTCATTATGAGTTCCTGTCGCGAAAGGCAAAGCCTCCGCCGCAGGCATCCTGCCCGCGACGTTTCGCATCACCAACCCCATTTATAACACAAAAAACGGCCCCTGGGAACAGGCAAGCGGAGGGTCAAAGACCCATTTAGTTCGCCGCGGCCAGCCAAGGGCTGGACCGGATCGCCGCGGGCATTCTGTCGCTAACCCGGCGTCTCCGCCGCCTGCCACACCGCGAGACAACCACGGGCTGCTTTTAACGCCGCGGGCGCTGTGTCGCCAACCCGCTCCCGTTGGTCGCTGCGTATGAGCGAGACATGATGAAAGCCCCTTGCGAAAGCAAGGGGTTCTTCGCGGGCGCCATGTTCACGCTCGCGTGAGCATGTCTGTTCGGAGTACAGCCTTCAGGCTGGCCGTTGGCCCAAGACGTCCGTACATAAAAACGGCCAAGCTCAAGCTTGAACTCCATACCCAAGTGGCATGGTCATCTCGCCCAGGATTCGGACGTTAAAGCCGCACACGGCAAAACATTCATCTTGGCCGGGACGGCCAAGCCACCTGTCAATCTCAACCTAGGGTTACAACAGGTTCTATCCCTGACTTTCCCCCCGGAAGCCCTGGACAAGGGTCGCCCCACTTTCAGTCAGTGCTTCTATCCCTTATATCTTCCCCCGGAAGCCT
>CAZOCV010000127.1:8973-10631 GCA_964578395.1 uncultured Pirellulales bacterium | reverse complement strand
TACTGCTCCGTGAACAACAAATTCAGCCTCATCTGGGATGAGGCCTACACCACCGAAGTACCGGACAAACTCGGCAACGCCATGGTCAACCTCACCAACTGGAACTGGCCGCATACGTTCGTTGTGCCGCGTTACGCCAGCATGGTCGAATACAAGCAGTACGCCCCGGCCAACCACCTGCACATGGTCTGGGGTTTGCCCGTCGCCCGGCTCCAGCACTGGATGGACCAAACCAACACACTGAGCGTTACCCCCTGGGCCGCACGGCCGAAGTTCATCGAAGGCACCGACCGGCCCCAGCCGCTGCTGCACCTGATCGCCGGCGGCGAAGACAGCTACAAAATGCGGTTTTAAGTGGCACGGGCGTCTCGCCCATGATGAACCGGTGAACACGTAACGCGGGCATCCTGCCCGCGATGAATCGGTGAGTGCTAAAAGCGGCAGCGCGTAAAACCAAACTTGGCCGGGACGGCCAAGCCACTTGCAATATATGAACCATCGTGAACGCACTCTGGCGGTATTGAACTATCAGCCCTATGACCGGCTGCCGGTACTGCACTTTGGCTTCTGGCCGGAACTGCTGGACCGCTGGGCGGCGGAAGGCCACATCCCCGCCGCACCGATGGACACCCGCCGGGACGGGATGCCCGGCGAAATGGACATCGCCCAAAAGCTGGGCTTCGACTTCAACTGGAACACACGCTTCTCGCCGGAGGTGCGGCTGTTTCCCTGGTTCGAAGAGAAGGTCGTCCGCCAGTACCCCGACGGAGGCCGGGACGTGATGGACAGCGAAGGCGTCATCGTGCACACCAAACCCGGCATCCGCTGCATCCCCACGGAAGTGGAACACCTGCTCAAGGACCGTAGGGCCTGGGAGCAGCATTACAAACCGCGTTTCGCCTTCCGCCCGGAACGCATCACCTCGGCCCCCGTCCACACCCCTGCCGCGACGCTGACCTACGAGCAAGGCGGCCTGGACTACCTGCGGCGCAGCGACCGCGAATACCCGTTGGGCGTGTATTGCGGCAGCCTCATCGGCCAGATACGCAACTGGCTCGGTGTCGAGGGCCTCAGCTACCTGATGGTTGACGACCCCGGCCTCTTTGACGAAATGGCCGCCACCGCCGCCGACACCGCCTATACCACTCTGGAAGCCCTGCTCAAAACCGGTGCAACCTTCGACTTCGGCCATTACTGGGAGGATGTGTGTTTTCGCAGCGGCCCGCTGGTGCATCCCCGCATCATGGCCGAAAAAATCGGCCCGCATTACCGCCGCATCAGCGACCTGCTCGCCCGCTACGGCATCCGCTTCACGTCGCTTGATTGCGACGGCCTCATCGACAGCCTCATCCCCGCCTGGCTCGATAACGGCGTGAACATCATGTTCCCCATCGAGGTGGGCACGTGGAATGGGCACATCACGCCGTGGCGGGAAAAATATGGACGCGGCCTGCTGGGCGTGGGCGGCATGAACAAGAACATTCTCGCCCGCGACCGCGCCGCCATCGACGCCGAAATCGAACGCCTCCGCCCCATGGTGGCTCTCGGCGGCTACATCCCCTGCGTCGATCACCGCATCAGCCCCGAAGCCACCTGGGACAACGTCCGCTACTACTGCGACCGCATGCACGCCGTCTTCGGCTGATCACTTTTAGCCA
>CAZOCV010000127.1:0-8873 GCA_964578395.1 uncultured Pirellulales bacterium | reverse complement strand
AATGTCTCCTTGCCGTGGCCGGCGGAAAGGTACGTGGCGTTATCGAACTGGGTCACCGGCCCGGCTTCGGGACCGATATTGGCCATGTCCATCCGCACCGTGGCCGCCCCGACGCCGGCGGCGGGATTATACAGGGCGACGAAAGGAATCTCCGGGCCAAACCGCAGGATATCGCCGTGGTCGTTGACCGGCGGGCAATCGGCCAGAGCCTGGTCGCGGAGCTTGCCGCCATCGCACCAGGCAACGTGGGTGAAGGTGGGCCGGTCGAAAACGAGTTGGTCATTGCGGAGGGCGACGACGCCAAGGTCTTCGACCACGTCAACCCGCGTGCCCACCCAGACGAAGTCACGCTGGGTAAAGAAGCGATAGGTGATCGCCAGTCGAGCCTCGGGGATGCTGGGGAACTGGCCGCTGCGGCGAACTTCCACGTAGAGCGGCCCCTGTTCCACTTCAAAGTGGTCCGGCGGATTCCAGGCGTAAGCGTGCATCCAGCCCCGCGTGGGCACGAAGATGCCGGGATTCCAGTGCAGGGCGCGGTTGGCGTTGGTCAGAATAGTTTCCGGATGGGCCTTGACAGTGACCTGAGCCAGTTGGCCCGACGCCCCGTAATCGTAGCCCATGACGTCGGCCTTGATTTCATCCGCCTCGCGGAGTTCGACATAAATCAAGTCGTTCTCGATACGCCAGGCCGGGCCGGTGCCGGTGACTTTTAAATCGGTGGCATACTGCGGCGCGGTTGCCTTGGCGTTGCCCGAAAGGATATAATACACGCCGCCGGGATGGCACGCGGATATATCAAAGAAGGTAATCATGCCGTTGACACAGGGAACACTCTTGTTGCCGTCGGTGTCCTTGGTCCAGGTCGTCAGGCGGGAGAGCTGGAAGGGAACTTCCATCATCTTGCCGCCGACTTCGTAAACCAGCCGCAGATCCTGCCGCGGATCAGCAGCGACCGTATCGGCCTTGAGTGAAAACGTCACATCCACGGGAAGAAGCCCACCTACGATTTCTTTATCGTACACCAGTTTAATGGGCATGCGATTCGGCCAGGCGGAGAAATCTTTCGCGACGAATACCGGCGACGTTTTCTTAGCCGCATGTTGACAACCCGCCGCCATCATTACCCCCAATACCAACGATAGAGACATCAACCTTTTCATTAACATATCATGCTCCTGTATAAAAGTCCTTCCGCGGCTGCATACAAACCCGTTGATTACTTTTGGGATAACGTATAAATTTCGCTGCCGGCCAGCAGAAACGCTCCCACGCCGTATATCTCGGTTGAATCCGCCGCCGCTTTCCCCGGCGAACCGGCAACCTTCTGCACATAGCCCAGCATACCGTTGGGATGCACGCACTTGACCAGACCGGCCCAGGCTTTTTCCACAACCGGATAATAGGTGTCGCGGTCAAGGATGCCGTTGTTAATACCCCAGGCCAAACCGTAGCAGAAAAAACCGCTGCCGGAGGTTTCCGGCGAAGTGAAGGTCTCCGGGTCAAGCAGGCCCGAACGCCAGGTCCCATCGGATTGTTGCAGTTCCAGCAGCTTCCCGGACATCTCCCGATAAAGGGTAATATAGCGGTCGCGGGCAGGATGGTCCTTGGGCAGAAAACTCAACACGCGCACCAGCCCGCCATAGACCCAGCCATTGCCCCGACCCCAAAATACCTTCTTGCCGTTTTTCTCGCGCTTGTCAAAAAAGCGGCTGTCACGATAAAACAAATGCTCTTGGGTATCGTAGAGATAATCCGTTGTGGCCCACCATTCCTTATCCAGAAAGTCGAGATATTTCTGCTCACCGGTTATTTTCCCCATCTGCGCCCACACCGGCGGCGCCATAAACAGTGCATCCGCCCAGCACCAGCGGTCATGACTGAATCCCCAGCCGCCATTAGGGGTGCGGCCCTGCATTTTCAGCGACACATCGCGCGGCCGGTCTAAAATCCAATCCAGACGACGCTTGGTCGCCTTGATCATTTCCTTGGCGGCATCAGACTCTTCATCTTTGAACCGCTCATAAAGATCCAGATACATTTGGCCGACGCAGTGATCATCGGCCAGATAGGGATCTTCGCCCAGCTTCCATAGATTTATCCCCCCCATTTTCCGAAGCCATTGCACGTATTTGGCATCTTCGGTCATGTGCGACCAGACGGCCATACCAATGTACAATGTCCCATGCGTCCAGCAGTCCGTGGGGCGCTTGCTGGGATTGTCGATTTGCCAGTCGGCAACGGCTTTCATCACGGTTTTTACGGTTTCGGGCTTCATTTCGGGCGAAAACGCCGTAAATCCCCATTCATTTTTTGAGTCTGTAGTATTGGCTGATGCAGGCATGGCCATGAATGATAAAAGCATAATCAAAAATAATAAAGTCAAAGTGGTGTAATTTTCAGACATCGTGTTACTCCTTTACTACCAGAACATACACAAAATATTACGAATTTCCAACTATCTATTTGCTTATATTAGTACCCTAAAACAAAAAAACCAACGAAATAATTGCTTACTTGGATAATAAAGGAAAATGCCTCCTGAAGTCATTTGTATTTATCTCCTTTATTTATAAATAGTTAGTATGTGTTGCGGAAGAGGTGACGCGGGCATCCTGCCCGCGATTTTTCGTATCGCCAACAGCGTTTATAAACCATAAAACGCCATATTCGATAAGGCCAAGCTGAAGCTTGAACTCCAAACGGGCTTTCCACAACAGGAACAAGTTAGCATTAATTCCGTCCTGGCAAGCAGGATGACATTGATTTTACCGCGTCTTTCATATAGGGTTATGTTCTACAAAATCATTACCTGCATATGAAGCATCACATAAAACTGGCACTAGTCGGCATGGGAGGTTACGGCGGTTTTTATCTCCGGGAATTACTCCGCATCGATGATGCTGCCCCCATTCAACTGGCCGGCATTGTCGAACCACGCCCGGAGAAATGTCGCCTGATTCAAGAGGTAAAAAACCGCCATATTCCGGTTTTTTCTGATTTATCTGCGCTTTATTCTGAAAATATGGTGGATTTACTGGTCATTTCCTCACCGATTCAATTTCATTGCGAGCAAACGTGTCTGGCCCTCGCGCAAGGCAGCAATGTTTTATGTGAAAAGCCCGTAAGCGCCACGACAGAGGATGTCCAAAAAATGATTGCCGCCAGAGACGCCGCCGGAAAATCCGTAGCTATTGGCTTTCAGTGGTGTTATTCCCCTGCAATCGGGCAGCTTAAAGCGGATATTGCCCAGGGACGTTTCGGCCGCCCCAAACGCCTTAAATGCATGGTATTCATGCCGCGAGGATTAACTTATTATCAGCGCAATAACTGGGCGGGAAAAATCCGAGATCCCCAGGGTCGATGGGTGCTTGACAGCCCGGTCAATAACGCAGCGTCTCATTACCTCTTCAATATGTTCTATGTTTTGGGCGATAAACCTGACCGCTGTGCGGAATTAAAACATCTGCAAGCGGAATTGTGTCGCGCCAACAATATTGAAAATTTCGACACGGCCGCACTGCGGTTATTGACTAAAAATGATACAGAAATTTTATTTTATACCTCCCATGCAGCACAGGGTGAAACGGAAGTTCAATTTTCTTACGAATTTGAAAATGCCGTCGTGGAAGCCTCCGGCCCGCCCTATAACATAATCGCTCGTAACGACAAGGGAATTATCGCCGGTTATGGCGACCCCAACCGCGATGAAGCCTGTAAACTATGGCAGGCTATCGACATAGCGCGAAATGCCGCCCCCCCCGCCTGTGGCCTGGAGACCGCCATGCGGCATACATCGTGCATCCAGGCCTTACATTTTCCCCCTTGCCATATCACTGATTTTCCCCGCGAACTCACCCAAAAGGAACCGTTAGGAAATGACTTATGGATACGAGTGGACAGGCTCTTCGACACGTTTAAACAATGCTATAATAATAATGTTTTACCTGGCGAAATCCCCGTCTCCTGGTCAAAACCCGCCCAGCAGGTCCGATTCACTTAATATAAACATAATTCTTTTCTTACCAAGAGATTAAGTATATCATCCGTGCCGCAATTCACTTAAAAACCAAGTATGGTCGATTGATTTGCTTTGGACTTGGCCTGCAAAATACAACTATTAAGTTAGTTTTTTCTTGCCTTTATTTTTTGGATAAGCTACTATTTTTTAATGGCCCGTTAAACGCGCTAAAAAATATATGTTTTCGGCCACGAAAGTGAGGTTGGTTGAAAACGTTGTTTTTTCGTGAAAAGTATGGATTTTTTACCGGCATAACGAGCAACATGCCGAACGGACCAAAAAAATAATGAAACCCACTGACAGCCTCTTTTTTAGCTCCCACCCGCATTTTCCCCCTCATTGGCCACGGATTATGGATATCAAAATGATGCCCATCCTCGGCTCATTATTTTTTTGGCCAATCATTTTAATCAGCTTGGCGTCTATTTCGATTCCCGCCGTTTATGGCGATGTCACCCTCAACCAAAAAGATACCGGCTATCGCGGCCTCTGGTACTACAACGAAGTGCTAAACAACGAGTACGTCTATAAATACAGCGGCGGCATGGCGACGTTCTGCGCCAAACATCGCTCATTCTGCATCTATCGGCCGGAAGTCAATAAGACATTTTTCTGCTATGGCGGCACGACAGATTCCAGCGTGACGCATTTGCTGCATATGGTCTCCTACTATGATCACAATACCGGCCTGGTCCCTCGGCCGACCATCGTACTCGATAAGCAAACCGATGACGGCCACGATAACCCCGTCATGACCATGGACGCCGCAGGCTATATCTGGCTGTTTTCCACCTCGCACGGCACGGGAAGACCCTCTTATATTCATCGTTCCACGGAACCCTATAACATTGATACGTTTGTGCAAATGTCCCCCACCCGGCTCAGCGGCGTAACGCCGGTGGCGATGGATAATTTTTCTTATATGCAGCCGTGGTATATTCCCGGCCAGGGATTTTTCGCCTTTTTCACCCGCTATAATTACCCCGTCAGTCGCACGATATGTTATATGACCAGCACCAACGGCATCAACTGGTCGGAATGGAAACGCATCGCAACGATTGAAGGCGGCAGTTATCAAACCGGCCTGGCGCAGGCGGGAAAAGCCGCAACCGCCTTTAATATCCATCCGATTGGGCTGGGAGTCAATTACCGCACCAACTTATACTACGTGGAATCAACGAACAACGGCGGCTCCTGGACAAGCGCCGACGGCACATCATTAACTCTGCCTTTAACAACCGTAAGCAATCTCGCTCTGGTGCATGATTACCAAGCTGACGACCTGCTGGTTTATCTCAAAGACATACGCTTTGATGCCCAGTTGCATCCCGTAATTTTATACCTGACCGCTCCCGGCTACGAATCCGGTCCGGAAAATGACCCGCGCATCTGGCGAACGGCCCGCTGGACCGGCAGCGCGTGGGATATCCGCAACATCACTACATCAGATAATAATTACGATATGGGGTCTTTATATATCGAGGACGATGGAACCTGGCGTGTCATCGCCCCCACCGAAACCGGCCCGCAACCTTACAACACCGGCGGCGAAGTGGCCATGTGGGTGAGTTCCGATCTGGGCGTCACCTGGACCCGCCAGGCCCAATTGACGCAAAACAGTATATTCAACCATTCCTATATTCGCCGCGCTCCCTCGCCCCACCCCGGTTTTTACGGCTACTGGTCTGACGGCAACGGCCGCCAGCCGTCGATGGTCCGCCTGTACTTTTGCAATCAGCAGGGCGATGTGTTTCAGCTTCCCTTTAATATGCGCGGCATGGAAGAATATCCGGTTCAGACTAACGGTCCGTGGCAATGTCTCCAACGTCCGCTCACCGACATTAACAATGATTGCAAGGTTGATATGGCGGATTTGGCCATGTTCATTCGTGAATGGCTGACGACAGAACAAAATCCCTGATATTTTTAATGGCAGTTAATACATGAAAATACTTCGCGCACAAAATATCTGGATAGCCATTCTATGTAGTCTATTTGCTTTTAGCCATGCGGCGGTTGAAGCTAATACTATGAGCGATGTCGCCAAAATCAAACCGTTGGAAAGCCGCCGCGCCAGCACCCACGACCCCGCCGGCAACGCCGACAGCCTGAATTCCTTCGCGCCCGGCCAGACGCATGTCATGCTTGATAAAGACGGGCCGGGCCGGATTAACCATATCTGGATGACCTATGCCACGTTCGCCGGCCATCAAACGGCGTTGCGGGACCTTGTTATTCGCATGTACTGGGAAAATTCGGCTATCCCCGCCGTGGAAGTCCCTCTGGGAGATTTTTTCGCTCAGGGCCACAGCCGCAGCTATAACGTCAATTCCGCCCCCATCACTATCGGCGAAAATCCCCGTGCCCTGAATTGCTACTGGCCCATGCCGTTTTACAAACATGCGCGAATTGAAATCTACAACTCCGGCCAGCGCGGCATCCGGCGCATCTTCTACAACATTAATTACGAACTCGGCCCGATGGACACGGATTTGGGACTATTTCACGCTGTTTATCATCGTAACCGCAACCTGCCCGGCCAGAATCGTTTCCAACTCGAAAAAGACAAAAACTATGTTATTCTGGAAACTCAGGGGCAAGGCCAGTACGTCGGCTGTGTGCTGAATGTGGATGCCGACGCCGAGGGCTGGTGGGGCGAAGGCGATGAAATCATTTACGTCGATGACCAGAATCAACCCCGCATCAGCGGCACCGGCTCGGAGGATTATTTTTGCAACGCCTGGGGCTTTAAAAATACGTTCAGCTATGCCTATTACGGCGTGCCCCTGACCGAAAAACTGGAAAATGGCCGACAACTCACCACCGCGTACTGCTGGCACATACCCGATCCCGTGCGCTTCGAGCAATACATCAAGGTGACGTTGGAGCCGATTTTTAAGCCAATGGTGACCAATGATTATTCCAGCGTGGCGTTCTGGTATCAAAAGGAACCTATAAAAAAACGCGAACCGCTACCGGCGGATAATCAGGCGCGTTTTAATCCGCCCGCCAAAAACACCTCCGGCTGCTACAGCATGGACGGCACGGAACTGGAACCTTCATTGCGGCAAAACGGACTCAAGGTGCTGGCGCTGATGACCCCCAAGGATGAAATTGATATCCCCCGCGAAGGCTATCTTCGCCTCGAACCTGAAGGTAAAATCATCGCCATGCCATTACCCGTCGATGAAAATGGCCGCTATGAAGTTGAGGTGCAACCCTGCCTGACCTTCGCAGATGCCGCCAACCGGTTCATGCTGGGCGTCGACCAGAACAACCTTACCTCCTACAATAAACCCGACAACGCTTATGAGGCGCCATTCCTCTCCGCCGGACAGGCCCAGTCTCACAACGGCTTTATAACGATATATCTCCAGGCGGATGCCCCCCTGGGCATTGACGCCCTGCGCTGGCGAAAAATTTCACCCTGATAGGTATTATGTTGTTTTTTTAGAAAGGAATTCACAGTGAAAAAAACCACGCTCCTCCAAATGTTAATAATCAGCCTGTTTCTCCTGCCGGCGATGATCGCCCGCGGCGATGAACCGCAAAAAGTCACGGATCCGCCGGACACCCTTAATAAAAAAGACACCGGCTATCGCGGCGTCTGGTATTACAATCAAAAACTGGACAATGAATACGTTTATAAATACAGCGGCGGCCTGGGCACGTATTGCGCCAAACATCGTCCTTTCGCGGTTTACAGCCCGAAAGCGAATAAAACCTTTTTCTGCTACGGCGGCGCTCGTCAGGACGAAAACCGCCAGTTGCTGCACATGGTGTCATATTACGACCACGCCACCGGCATGGTCCCGCGGCCGACGATTCTGCTCGATAAGCACACCACCGACGCCCATGACAATCCGGTGATCTCCATGGACGATGAAGGGTATATCTGGATTTTTTCCACCGCCCACGGCTCCCGCCCGCCGGCGTTCATCCATCGCAGCGCCAAGCCTTATGACATCGACGAGTTCGTGCATATCCCGGCCACACGCGTATCGGATGAGGGCGAAACCGTCACCATGAATAATTTCTCTTATTGCCAGCCGTGGTATGTCCCCGGCCAGGGCTTTATTGCATTTTTTGCCAGTTATCGCAATCCCGTTCTCCGCACCATTTGCTACATGACCAGTCCGGACGGCAAAACCTGGTCCAAATTCAACCGCCTTTCAACGATTGTCGGCGGCAGCTACCAGATCAGCATCGCCAATTCTCACAAAGCGGCCACCTGTTTTGATTATCATCCTAAAAGCGTTTGCAACGACCGCACCAATCTCTATTATCTCGAAACGACGGACTTCGGTAAAACCTGGCAGACCGCCGACGGCACACCTGTCCAGTTGCCCCTGTCCGAAGTTCAGAATCCCGCCCTGGTACACGACTATCAGGCCGAAAATCTGCTGGTTTATATCAAAGACATCCGCCTGGATGAAAACAATCGCCCGATTTTGCTTTACACCACCAGCAAAGGTTTCGATTCCGGCCCGCAAAACGACCCCCGCATCTGGTGGACGGCGCGCTGGACCGGTGAAAAATGGGACATCCTGCCCGCCATGCGCAGCGGCAACAATTACGATATGGGGCCTTTGTACCTCCGGCCCGATGGCAGTTGGCAGATTATCGCCCCCACCGAGCTTGGCCCCCAACCCTACAACACCGGCGGCGAGGTCGCCATGTGGTTTAGCACCGATCAGGGCAGCCACTGGACCAAAACCCGCCAAATGACCCGCAACAGCCCCTGGAACCACAGCTTCATCCGCCAGCCGGTCAACGTCCATCCGGAATTTTACGCCTTCTGGGCGGACGGCCACTCGCGCCAGCCTTCCGGTTCAAACCTGTACTTCAGCGACAT